>NZ_WEKT01000049.1:0-40879 GCF_009874545.1 Vibrio eleionomae
ATAATTAAAAGTATTTAAAGACAAAAAAAATGGACACTGTTATCAGTGTCCATTAATTTTCTATGACTCTTTAGTTTTGACTAACTAAATTAAACATCTGGTTAGTTGAACCAGCTGTACATTTATACTGCACAATATCTGCGCCATCGTCAGTAGAAGAATCAACAACATTTAGGCATAGCTCGCTATTGCGATTGATGAGACGCCATTTACCTGATCCGGCAGATTGAATCCGAAACTGTTGATCCCAACCTTCATCATAAGTATCTAACTCTATGGTTGTATTACTTGTTCGATAGCCATTTTGCACTGTCAGCGCTTTGGTCGGTGCATTTAATGGGGAAATACGATGCCAAATTTCATCGACACTAGAGATAGCAAATTTTTGGCAATCATTATCTAACCAGCTCCACTGCTCGACATTGGTACCGTCACTCGTCGCACAATTTGTAATATCGATAGCTTTACTTGATACAACAGGCGTAATGCGATAAGTGCCACTGACAGTCGTATTTGTGACAGTGGATGTTTCAACGTCTCGTAAGTAAAAACGCTGACAGATATTATCTAGATCGGAATACACGCCAATTGCAGTACCATCACCTAACCCACAATCAGTGAGATCGAGCAATTTACTGTTATACGCTGAAACAAATCGATAGCCACCTTCATCTCTTGGCTGTAAATACCATTGAGATTTGGTACTTGAACAACTTGCGAAGCTTGTGCTGCTGCCACTTACACTTAAACAAGTGGATGTGTCACTCTCAGGCATTAATGTCACAGTACCATTCGATTGAGCTGTGATTTGCCAAATTTGAGTGTCATCATCGCTCCATTCGTCTTGCTCTGCAGATGAACCTGTCGATGTTAAAACTCGACCACTCTGAGCACTGACAATTGCTACACTACCGGATGCCGATAATGTCCACTCATCACTACAATCATCATCGGTACAAACATCATAAGATTCGTTGCTTGTTGAGTTCGCTAAGGTGAGTAACCCATCAGAACCTACATCGAATGTCCATTTCTGGCAGTCTTCATTTTCCCATGCAGAAAATTCCTGAGTACTACTACACTGGTAGCCCGTAAGGAAGTTGCCATCATCATCAGCTAAGCGAACAACCCCGTCCGCAATCTGGTCGACAATCACTTCAGTAGAACTGTCCAACGTATAATCACCGTCATCACTCACTGTATAGTGGCTCAAGGTTAACATTGGAGCTTCAGGTTTCACTTGGATCGGGCCATCTTCACCTGAAGGAACAGCAATAGATTCTCCTGTAGCAACGGGTTCACCAAAATTAGGAGTGCCATCTGAGTTCCAAGTATAAGACTGAGCTCTTAGTGAGCGAGTGGTACCACAGCCATAACTTGAACTCGCATTTGCGTGATAAACAATCCAATCTTCAGTGCCATCCGGTGATGTGAAAAAGCCGTTATGTCCAGGCGCATAGACACCGTTGGCCGATTCAAATACGGGATCATCAGATTTCGTCCAGTCATCCGTGGTTAGCGGATCGTCTCCGGTGAGTTCCAATAGTCCCAGTTTATAACTTGAAGTGTCACAGTAACTAGCAGAATAGACAACGTAGACATGACCATCATGTATTAAAGGCTCAGGGCCTTCGTTAACGTTCATGCCCACCTGTTCCCAATCTAATGAAGGAGTGCTTAACAGACTAGGATCGCCGGATGTCGTCCATGGGTCAGACATTTTTACGATATAAAGTTGCTGATAGGCACCACTCCACTGTGAATACATCAAATAGAGCTGGCCTTTAATCGTAATATAACTACCATCGATGTTGTAGCTGTCTTCCAAAGGTGAACCTTTGTATTCATAAGGCCCCATTGGATCATCCCCCTGACTTTCCAGTACAGAAATATGCTGATAATCATAAGTTCCACTCTCGCCAGAAGTATAAAGCATATACCAGCGCCATCCGTCTGGACCATTGAGGCGGTGGAATTCAAATGCCCAAAAATTGCAACAGCGTGAAGAATCGGTTTCCGACCAGACATTCACAGGCGTTGCATCATCTAATCCCGCCAATGTCGGTGATTTTCTCATTTCTAACTGAGAACTCCACGTTGTCGTAGCCGAATAGTAGTTACCGTGATAATACATCAGCCATGGATCTGCGCCATTTTCATAGATGGGATTCGTAAAAGTTGAACTAGCAAAACCACTCCCCATAGCCAACATATAGAAAGCTATCATTGCTAACCATCGGCTCCACCAACTTTGGCATAACCGTTTCTGTTTTTTCATTGGTACTCTCCGTTACACGTTATGTATTAAATATTTAATGGCACTAATTGAGCCATTTATATCAACAAATATATGCATTTTGTTGTTTATATTTAGACTATAAATTAGTCACATTTAAAACGCCTAACAGGCCATTGTGATCTCCACTCAATTTAAAAATAAAACGTGATTTCATTTATTTATTTGAGCAGTAAATCAACTTTTATCGACAGAAAACAAAGGAACTAAGCGAGTAGTGTTATAGGAAGAGAATGATGGAAGGTTTATACCCAAGTAACCTCAAGATGCTGTTTCAGCGAGAATGTATTCGCTCTTAGGCAAGGCACTGATTTGAGGACATAGTCATTCTACGTTGAAAATCAGTAACACCGCCTAGGAGCGAATAAAACTCGCCCTTCGGGAGCTCATCAACAAACCTATTTCTGCGCTCAATCACGTTGAAAGGGAATGACCATTCCTGCCGTGATTGAGCTTGACCTAGGCTCGTTGATGAAGCTCTGAATCCTGCATCTTGAGGTCATTTGGGTATAAATCATTAAAACGAAAAAAGGAGAGCCTAGGCTCTCCTTTACTTTAAACTTTTGCTAGAGCTACTAATTAAAGAGCAGCTTTTGCTTTTTCAACTAAAACTGTAAATGCAGCTTTGTCGAATACAGCGATGTCTGCAAGAATCTTACGATCGATTTCGATAGATGCTTTTTTCAGACCGTTGATGAAACGGCTGTAAGAAAGACCGTTCTGACGAGATGCCGCGTTGATACGTGCAATCCAAAGTTGACGGAATTGACGTTTCTTGTTGCGACGGTCACGGTAAGCGTATTGACCAGCTTTAGTAACAGCTTGGAAAGCTACACGATATACACGTGAACGTGCACCGTAGTAACCTTTAGCTTGTTTCAGAACTTTCTTATGACGTGCACGAGCTTGTACACCACGTTTTACGCGAGGCATTATGCTTCTCCTAAACTAAACGAATTTAAAAACTAAAAAGATTAAGCGTATGGTAGACAACGAATCACACCCGCTACTTCACATTTAGGAAGAAGTGAGTTTGGACGTAGTTGACGCTTGTTCTTAGTAGTACGCTTAGTCAAGATGTGGCTTCTTGTCGCGTGCTTGTATTTAATACCGCCAGCAGTTTTTTTGAAACGCTTAGCAGCGCCTTTGTTGCTTTTCATCTTAGGCATGATGAATAAACTCCGCATTGTTGCAGTTAATAACATGTAATCAGGGCGAATTAAAAATCGACCGCCATAAAACGGTCGATTTCAATTACTTGCAAAAGCCGTTAATTACTTCTTCTTAGGGGCCAACACCATGATCATCTGGCGACCTTCGATTCGAGATGGGAAGGATTCAACTACAGCAAGTTCTGCAGTGTCTTCTTTCAAACGATTCAAAACGTCAACACCGATGTTTTGGTGAGCCATTTCACGGCCACGGAAGCGAATTGTTACTTTCACTTTGTTGCCGTCTTCAAGGAAACGCGTCAGGTTGCGTAGTTTTACCTGATAGTCTCCGATATCAGTCCCAGGACGGAATTTAACTTCCTTAATCTGGATCTGTTTTTGCTTTTTCTTCTGCTCTTTTGTAGCCTTGCTCTTCTCAAAGAGGAACTTGCCATAGTCCATTACACGACAGACTGGTGGCTCGGCGTTAGGGCTGATCTCTACGAGATCCAAACCAGCTTCCTCAGCTGTAGCTATTGCTTCTTGAATCGATACTACACCTACAGATTCGCCGTCAACGCCAGTTAAACGAACTTCACGAACGCCACGAATTTCACCGTTTAAACGATGCTGGTTTTGTTTGGCCGGCATTTGGCCACGTCTTCCGCCTTTAATAGTTTATTCCTCCAGATTAAGCTTACGGCTATCAATCTCAGCTTGGATATGGTCAATGAAATCATCCAACTTAAATTTACCGAGATCTTTACCTTTACGAGTACGCACTGCTACTTCACCGGCTTCCATTTCTTGGTCACCGCATACAAGCATGTACGGAACACGCATCAAAGTGTGTTCGCGAATTTTAAAGCCTATTTTCTCATTTCTCAAGTCTGCTTTTGCACGAATTCCACATTTTTGCAGTTTTTTCGCTACTTCATGAGCATAATCAGCTTGTTTGTCCGTGATATTCACTACAACAGCTTGTTCTGGCGCCAACCAAGTTGGGAAGAAGCCTGCGTATTCTTCAATAAGAATACCAATAAAGCGTTCAATAGAACCCAGAACAGCACGGTGAATCATAACAGGTACTAAGCGTTCATTGTTTTCACCAACGTAAGTCGCGCCAAGACGACCTGGAAGGTTGAAATCTAATTGAACAGTACCACATTGCCATGCACGGTCTAAACAGTCGTACAGTGTGAATTCAATTTTAGGGCCATAGAATGCACCTTCACCATCTTGAATCTCGTATGGAATATCCATCGATTCAAGAGCGACTTTAAGGTCTGCTTCTGATTTGTCCCAAATCTCATCGCTACCAACACGTTTTTCAGGACGAGTCGATAATTTAACCGCGATGTTGTTAAATCCAAATGTTTGATATGTATCGTATACCATTTTGATACAAGATGACACTTCTTCTTGAATTTGATCTTCAGTACAGAAGACGTGTGCGTCATCTTGTGTAAAGCCACGTACACGCATAATACCATGCAAAGAACCTGATGGTTCATTACGGTGACATGAGCCGAACTCCGCCATGCGTAATGGTAAATCACGGTAAGATTTTAAACCTTGGTTAAAAATCTGCACGTGACCCGGACAGTTCATTGGTTTGATTGCGTATTCGCGGTTTTCAGAGGATGTTGTAAACATCGCATCTGCATATTTGTCCCAGTGACCAGAGCGTTCCCAAAGTACACGGTCCATCATCATTGGACCTTTTACTTCTTCATAGTTGTACTCTGTTAATTTAGTACGAACAAATTGCTCTAGATTGCGGAAGATTGACCAACCATTGTGGTGCCAGAACACCATGCCAGGGGCTTCTTGCTGCATGTGGAACAAATCTAATTGTTTACCGATCTTACGATGGTCACGTTTCGCTGCTTCTTCCAAGCGAGTAAGGTGCGCTTTAAGCGCTTTCTTATCGTGAAACGCTGTCCCGTAGATACGTTGTAGCATTTTATTGTCACTGTTACCGCGCCAGTATGCACCAGCAATGTTCAACAGTTTAAAGTTCTGACAAAAGCCCATGTGCGGTACGTGTGGACCACGACACATGTCAACGTATTCTAAATGATGGTAAAGACCTGGGTGATCATCGCGAGCTACATTTTCATCAAGGATTTCCATTTTGTATGGTTCACCACGAGATTCAAATGTATCACGAGCTTCCTGCCAGCTTACGGTTTTCTTAACAACTTCGTATTTAGTCTTTGCTAGCTCTTTCATGCGAGCTTCGATTTTATCGAGATCATCTTGAGATAGAGAATGCTCTAAATCGATGTCGTAGTAAAAACCGTTGTCAATCGTTGGACCGATTGCCATTTTCGCTTCAGGGTAAAGCTGCTTTAATGCATGACCTAGCAGGTGAGCACAAGAGTGGCGAACGATTTCAAGACCGTCTACGTCGTCTTTCGTGGTGATGATTTCTAGACTTGCATCGTTTTCGATAAGATCACAAGCATCAACACGTTTACCATCTACACGACCAGCGATGGTTGCTTTTGCAAGACCTGGACCGATAGATTGTGCGACTTCAAGAGTAGATACTGGGTTGTCAAATTGACGCTGACTGCCGTCAGGAAGTGTAATAATAGGCATGTTTAATCCTTACAGTGGTGTTGCACACCAAGCAACACTTGTCAGTGAATGTAGTGCTTTAGAATAAATAGTAAAGCACGCGTAACATTGATTTGTATACTCGTTTAGGCACAAATACGGATGCACCTGCCTGAGCATGTCATCGCATTCTAAATGAATAGTTGGAAATGACAACCGCTTTTATTCCATCTATCTCAAATGACATCGATTGCAGGCAATTTATTATATTTTTCAACCTATTTATGAGGGTGATAGCAATGACAAGTAGGCTTGTTTAAGCACGTAAATCTGGTTACGATCCTTTCACCATTATTGCCATGATTTAATACAACCTTATGTGCTCCTAAAGGTTTTATATCAATAACGCGCTGATTAGCCGTTTCATGAGAGTTTACTAATGACATCATCACCTTCGCCACAAACTGGCGATTTACTGCGTCACTACCCGGCTTTTTTTCATTTTTGGTTTACCCGATTAGCCAGTGGCTTTGCTTTTCAAATGGTCTCTGTCGCGGTGGGCTGGCAAATTTACGACTTAACAGACTCTGCGCTCAATTTGGGGTTAATAGGCTTAATCCAATTTATTCCAGCGGTATTGCTGGCATTACCTGCTGGGCATATTGCTGATCAATTTCACCGTCGTAAGGTAGTGGTTGTCTGCCAAATTTTTGAATGGTTAGCCCTTGTCGGGCTCGCAGTCATGGGATTTGCTCACCTGCTGAATGAAGCCGCTATTTTATGCTTTATCGGCATCATCAGCGTATTTCGGACGTTTGAAAACCCATCGGCACGAGCCATCGTACCAGCACTGGTCCCTGAACGAATTTTACCGCGCGCACTGGCTATCAATGGCTCAGGAGGCCAAGCAGCGAGTATTATCGGCCCTGCTTTAGGCGGTTTTTTGTACATATTAGGTCCAAGTTATGTATACGCAATTGTGGCGTTAATGACACTCACTTCGGTCATTTTGATGGCGAGATTACACTATCAATATCAGCCACCTAAGCGCGTTCCAATGGACCTAAAGCGACTATTTTCAGGTGTGGTTTTTATTCGCCAACAGAAAACCTTACTTGGCGTATTGTCTCTAGATTTGTTTGCCGTATTACTGGGAGGTGCAACCGCACTTCTTCCTATCTTTGCCAAAGACATTCTTCATACGGGCGCATGGGGGTTAGGTTTATTACGAGCGGCACCTGCTGTCGGGGCGCTGCTCATGTCATTTTTCCTCGCTAAATACACCATGCAACGCAAAGTCGGCTTAGTGATGTTTGGCTCTGTTGCTGGGTTTGGCGTCGCAACGATTATTTTTGCACTTTCCAGCAACCTATGGCTATCACTTGGCGCGTTATTCGCGCTAGGAGCTTTAGACATGATCAGCATGGTGATTCGCAGTACCCTCGTTCAGTTAGAAACCCCTGACGAAATGAGAGGTCGCGTCGGTGCTGTCAATTCGATTTTTATCAATACATCGAATCAGCTCGGAGAATTCGAATCTGGCATCGTAGCGGCTGCATTTGGTGCAGTGAATGCGGCATTAATCGGTGGGATTGGCACATTAGTTGTTGTTGGGTTGTGGATGATGTGGTTCCCCACACTGCGTAAACGAGAGAAACTCGTTAATTCAGATTCTTAACTGACCTGCGGCAGTCACAGCGTAGCCTGGTCTCCCTTTCTAAGTCACAACGCAGAAAGAGAGACCAACTCCTGGGTATATTCTTGCACAGGATAAGTGAACAACTGCTGCGTTTCCCCTTCCTCAATCACCCTACCATGACGCATGACCAGCGTATAATGACAGAGCGAGCGCACAACACTTAAATCATGGCTAATAAACAAGTAAGTTAAGCCATATTTACTCTGTAATGATTTGAGTAACTCTAATACTTGGGATTGAACCGTTCGATCCAAGGATGATGTCGGTTCATCGAGTAAGATAAATTCAGGTTTGAGTACCAACGCGCGAGCAATCGCAATTCTTTGTCGCTGACCACCAGAAAACTCATTCGGATAACGGTGACGAGAGCTAGGATCTAACCCCACTTCTCGCATAACGTCACACACTGCGTGTTCAATCTCAGTAGAATCAAAATTTGTGTGAACCGTTAATCCTTCGCCAATCACTTGTGCAACCGACATCCTTGGATTTAGCGCTGAAAACGGGTCTTGGAACACCACTTGCATTTTACTGCGATAGGGCAACATTTGCTTGCGATTTAATCCCTGTAATTCATTGGCTTGATATTGAATTGAGCCTTGAGAGTGCACCAATTGCAGCACCGCCATACCCGTTGTAGATTTACCTGAACCGCTTTCTCCAACAAGACCTATGGTGTGTCCTTGCTGCAATGAAAAAGCCATATCAGTCACCGCCTTAACATGGTCAACTGTTCTTTTAAACAAACCACCTTTAATCGGAAACCAAACCCGCAGTTTGTCGGTTTTAACCAGCACCGGAGTTTGCGCATTCACTGCAACGGGGAATCCACTGGGATCAGAATTAATCAACATTTGTGTATAAGCGTGGCTCGGCTGGGCAAAGATAGTCCGACAGTCATTCACCTCGATTAAATGCCCATGCTGCATTACAGCAACACGGTCGGCAATACGCCGCACAATGCTTAAATCATGGGTAATAAATAGCATCGCCATGCCCAGTTCACGTTGAAGAGACTTCAGCAAATCTAAGATTTGCGCTTGAACCGACACGTCTAAAGCCGTTGTTGGTTCATCGGCTATGAGCAGTTCTGGCTCATTAATCAAAGCCATAGCAATCATTACTCGCTGGCGTTCACCACCGGATAGTTCATGAGGATAAGCGTTTATCTTTTGTTCGGGCTGATGAATGCCAACTTTAGTGAGCCACTCTATCGCTAACGATTCGGCTTTAGTTTGGCGTATACCGCGATGCACCGCGACGGTCTCCACCAGCTGCTTACCAATTTTATGTAGTGGGTTAAGCGAAACCATCGGCTCTTGAAAAATCATGCCTATTCGGCCGCCGCGAATCCCTCTTAACTGACGCTCAGAACAGGTCAACGTGTTTAAACCATCAAAATGGATTGCCCCAGTTTGATAATATGCAGCGCCTTTCGGCAGTAATTTTAAGATGGCATTCGCTGTAACGGATTTGCCCGATCCACTCTCTCCGACTAAAGCAAGAGTCTCACCGCGCTTTATCTCTAACGAAACGTTATAGGTGACCGTTTCTATGCTTTTAGAGCGTTTAAACCCAACCGAAAGTTTATCGATAGTTAACAATGTATCGCTCATATCTATCACCTTTGCATGTGTGGGTCAAACGCATCTCTTACTGCTTCGCCGACAAACACCAACAACGTGAGCATCAAAGATAAAACGACGAATGCAGAAATGCCGAGCCAAGGTGCCTGTAAGTTCGCTTTACCTTGCGCCAATAATTCACCAAGCGATGGGGAGCCAACCGGTAAACCGAAGCCTAAAAAGTCCAACGAGGTTAATGTCGTCACTGAGCCAGATAAAATGAATGGCATCATCGTCAAAGATGCAACCATCGCATTGGGTAACATATGACGTAACATGATACGCGTATCACTTACGCCCATCGCTTGCGCCGCCTTTACGTAATCAAAATTACGACCACGTAAAAATTCAGCTCGAACCACCCCCACTAAACTCATCCAACTAAACAGAACCATAATACCCAGTAACCACCAGAAATTGGGTTCGACAAAACTGGATAAAATAATTAATAAAAATAGCGTTGGCATCCCAGACCACACTTCAATAAACCGTTGGCCAAGCAAATCCACCCAGCCTCCGTAATAGCCCTGAGTCGCCCCCACAAAAACACCAATGAATGAGGAGACGATGGTCAACACAAAACCAAACAACACCGAAATACGAAATCCATAAATGATACGCGCCAAAACGTCTCTTCCTTTATCATCGGTTCCAAGCCAATTCGTTTCATCTGGTGCTGATGGTACGTTGCTTACCAAATCATAATTGATTGTGTCGTAACTAAAATGGATGGGAGGCCAAAGCATAAAACCTTGCTCGTTTATCCGCTTTTTCATGTAGGGATCGGTGTAATCTGTTTCTGTCAAAAATTCCCCACCAAACGTCGTTTCTGGATACATTTTAACAATGGGAAAATACCAATGGTGTTCATAAGACACCAACAGAGGCTTGTCATTGGCAATCACATCAGCCAATAAACTGATTCCAAACAGAACCATAAATATCCATAGCGACCAATATCCGCGCCGATTTGCTCTAAAACGTTGCCAGCGAGCGACATTCAGTGGGTTAGGTCGAGTTCGTTTGAATAAGGTCATTAGCGAGCCTCAAAATCAATGCGCGGATCAACCCACATATAGGTAAGATCCGAAATAATACTTAAAATAAGCCCAAGTAACGTCATGATATACAAAGAACTAAACACGACCGGATAGTCACGCTGAATGGTGGCTTCGAAACCTAATAAACCGATCCCATCAAGCGAAAACATCACTTCAATTAACATCGAACCGGTAAAAAAAATGCTGATAAACGCTGAAGGAAACCCGGCAATAATGATCAACATTGCATTACGAAAAACGTGTTTGTAAAGAATCGCCCCTTCATCGAGGCCTTTCGCTCGAGCGGTGACGACATACTGCTTATTAATTTCATCAAGAAACGAGTTTTTTGTCAGCATACTTAGAGTCGCAAAGCCACCCACAACCATCGCCAGAATAGGCAGTGTCATATGCCAAAAATAATCACCAATTTGCTGATACCAAGTTAATTGTGCAAAGTTATCGGAGACCAAACCACGCAGCGGAAACCAGTTAAAGTAGTTACCGCTCGCAAATAAAATGATCAGAATAATTGCAAACAAGAAGCCGGGAATTGCGTAACCAACAATGACTAAAGCACTGGACCACACATCAAAGCGAGAGCCGTGCCGTATCGCTTTAGTGATACCTAGTGGTATTGATACCAAATAGATAATAAGTGTGCTCCATAGGCCAAGAGAAATCGATACAGGTAATCGCTCTTTAATTAAATCGATGACATTACCGCCTCGAAATAAACTGTCACCAAAATGGAATGTGACGTAGTTTTTAAGCATCTCGGTATAGCGCTGCCAAAGCGGCTTATCAAAACCAAATTGTTGCTTAATTTGCTCCACCACTTCAGGATCTAGCCCGCGCGACCCTTTGTAACCAGCATGATGACTATCTTTACTCGGAGCGATATCCTGACCACTCCCCGTAAAACGGTCCATTAAACCGGATTTTTGCCCTTCAAGTTGCGCGATGGCTTGTTCTACTGGCCCACCTGGCGCGACCTGAATAATAAAAAAATTAAGGGTGATAATCGCCCATAACGTTGGAATCACCAGTAATAGTCGCCGAAGTAAATATGCTGCCATAGTTTTCCTTAACGCCTTTTCGCCGGCAAACGCTGCGCTTTTTGCTTACTCACCCACCAAGTATCTAAAGCAAGCGAATATTTAGGCGTAATAGCGGGACGTTCAAACTTATCCCACATTGCTACTCGGTATTGAGCTAAATACCAGTGTGGAATAATGTAAAAATTCCATTGCAGAACGCGATCGAGTGCCCGCCCCAATGCCAATAATTTTTGTGGGTGAGCTTGGTTACGCGCAATTTGTTCCGTCAGATTATCCACCACTGGGTCACTAACACCTGCGGTATTGTATGTTGAATCGATGTAGTGAGAATTCCAAACAAATAACAAATCAGCGCTTGGATAAGGATTCGGTGCGTAACTCGAGACCACCATATCAAAATCACGATCACGTAAACGCTTCATATATTGCGTGCTATCGACCATACGAATATGAATCTTAATCCCTAACTTTTTCAGGTTACGCTGTAGTTGAATGGCTACCTTTTCCAAACTAGGGCTCGATAACATGAGAGAAAATTCAAATGGCTGCCCTGTTTGTGCATTCACCAACCGCCCCTGTTTAACAATCCAACCCGCCTGCTTTAGTAAGGCAAACGCTTTGCGCATTTGCGGCCGAATGTATCCAGAACCATCGGTTACAGGAGGTTGATATTCTTCTGTAAATACCCGTTTGGGCACTTGGTGTTTAAAAGGCTTTAAAATGGCTAATTCAGCCTGAGATGGTAAACCTTTTGCCTCATAATCGGTGCTTTGAAAATAACTGCGTGTTCGAGTGTATTGATCGTAAAACAGGCGATGATTCATCCATTGAAAGTCCATCGCGTAATTGAGCGCTTCACGCACTCGCCTATCATGAAAAATCGTTCGCTGAGTATTGAATACAAAGCCTTGAGTGGGCGCCGGTGAGGTATGAGGGATTTGTTCTTTGACAATGTAGCCCTTATCGAAATTAATCCCCGTGTAGGAATTCGCCCAAACACGAGCCTGACTTTCTTGGCGAAAATCAAAGTCTCCGGTTTTAAAGGCTTCAAGCATCACGGTATCATCGCGATAATAATCATACTGAATCTGTTTAAAATTATTCCTGCCAACGTTAACGGGCAAATCTTTCGCCCAGTAATTATCGTTAAGGCTATAAGTGACACGTTGCCCCATTTTATAGCTGGACACACGATAGGCACCGCTCCCAACCGGAGGGGTTAACAAAGGCTGACTTAAATCTTTATCTCGCCAATAGTGCTCTGGCAAAACTTGTAATGATTCCACTAAAGAGAACAATTTATCCCGTTCAGGTTTATCCATCTCAATACGCACTGTTAACTTGGCGATTGCCCTTACTGATTTAATATCCTTATAGTAAACCCGAAACTGCGGCACTCCCTGCTTCATTAACTTATCAAATGTAAATGCAACATCTTGCGCCGTAATGGGCGTACCATCTTGAAAACGCGCATGGGGGTTAATCTCTACCTCCATCCAGAGGTAATCATCGGAATAGCGTAGCTTCTGCGCAATCAAAGGGTAATAGGAGTCGATTTCATCGTCTGCTTTTTTCAGCAGCGGGTCATAGAGTTCACTGCTATCCGCTGCGGCGACACCCCGTGAAGCAAACGCATTAAAATTATCGAAACTGCCAAGTTCACCAAAAGTAACCTTCCCGTATTTGGGCGCTTTGGGATTCACATAATCAAAATGACTAAAATTTGCTGCATATTTTGCTTCACCAAACCCAACTAGATGGGTTGTTTCAATGACTTTCGCAAGTGAAACCCCACTGAATACCATCATGAATAGGCCAAGTAATAACGACCTTATTGTGCGCATTGGGCTATCCTTAACATCGATAAATTCGCTTAAGCCTTAAGCTTTTATAATACGTGTCCTGCTACTTTATCATAGGTAACTATTTACATATATGGAGGAAGATTTCGTAAATTAATCAATAATTTCGACGTACTACCATTGTTGGGTAAACAAACGCAAATAACAACAATTCGCGTTGTTATAGTTGTAATGAAACGTTACTGTATAGATTCAGCCAACCCAAATACCCACGCTAGTAATGGCGTTGTACTCACACGATTGGTGGGGTACTGTTATCCATTATTTAGTCGGACACACAATAAAAATACACATAAAGTCAGGTGATTATGCAAGCAAAACCTAATAAACGCCCCAAGTACCGCTTAACTGTTACTGCCACTGAAAGCCTTTCAAACAACTACCAACGCGTCACCTTGCAAGGTGACAGCATCGCTCATTTTGGTGCGGAAAGTGCTGGTGATTATATTAAGTTACTGTTTACTCTCGAGGGGAAAACGGATGTTGATACGTTAGCCGAAGATGCGAAACCTGTTATACGCACTTACACTATTCGTCACTTTGATACAGAAACGAACAGTATTGATGTTGATTTAGTTCGTCATACCACCTCCGATCTCAGTTGCGGTTTTGCTGCTCGTTGGGCAACAGAATGTAAAGTGGGTGACACTATGTATATTATGGGCCCGGGTAAAAAACAGGGTATAAACTTAGAGGCCGATTGGTATTTTCTTGCGGCTGATATGACAGCCCTACCCGCGTTAGCCAATACACTAAATAGCTTACCTGAAGACGCTAAAGGTTATGCTGTCATCGACATCATCGATAGTACAGATAAGCAAGATCTTACCGCCCCAGAAGGGATGAATGTGATTTGGAACATTCAACATCCTGAGCACACATTAGTTGATGTGGTGAAATCTCAGCCATGGCTCGACGGGCAATGTGCCGTATGGTGTGCATGTGAATTTGATTCGATGCGTTCATTGCGCCAGTACTTTCGCAATGAACACGAGATTGAGCGAGACTATATCTATATCAGTAGCTATTGGAAAGATGGTGTAACAGAAGATGGCCACAAAGTGATCAAAAGAGACGATCTTAACGCTCAACATTAAGATTGATAGACAAGAAAAGTGTCATTCTCAACATTTTTCTTGTCTTTAAACGATTAAGAGAATGTAGATTGACCTTGTAAAACAACAACATCATGACGCCAATACTCAACATCCGCTCTTACTTTGCTCCCGTGAGTATCGTACAAAACTTTTTCTATCACTAATGCGGGTGTACCTTCGGTTGCATAGAGTGCCACCGCAATATCTCCTTGCAAAGAGCCCACCAAAATCCGGTATTCAATTTTCTGCCAATCAACGCCGAATTCTTGATGCAAGACATCAGTGAGAGAATGCTGAACGTCGATGTTCTCCAGATGAGTTGACACATCAGCAATCAAATAAGAAGTCACGTAGGCAACAGGTCGTTTATCTAGATGTCGGACTCGTTCTATTCGCTGCATATCACTGAATGGAGCCAACCCTAACAAGCGATTAGCCGCTTTATTCGCCATCTGACTTTGATTGGATATCACCATGGTATAGCCAACACGATTTTGTTGAGCGGTAAGCTCTCGAAACGATACGAGTTGATTAGGATCGTACGATAATGGTGGAGCAGCAATAAACCACCCACGACGATCTTCGCGATAGATCGCACCTTCAGACTCCAGCAAAGAAAGGGCCTCACGCAGGGTAACGCGGGTTGTATTAAACGACTCCGCTAATTTACGTTCCGACGGCAATTTTTGCTGAGGCGATAAGGTGCCCGCTTCAATCTGATCCAAAATCGCTTGTTTGATTTTTACGTACTGCACCTTGCGCCTCTCGTTAAGAAAATCATGTAAGCCTATACGATGCTATGCAAGCAACATTGCTTGTAACTCATCAAGAGAACGTACTTCAAAATGAGCATTGATGCCTTCAGGGGCAGGCTCACCATTCACATTGAGCCAACAGGTTTCAACGCCAATGTTTAATCCACCTAAAATATCTGAATGAGGGTTATCCCCTACCATCAGCACTCGCTGCTTTTCAGGATTACCCATTTTATCTAACGCATGAGCAAAAATACGAGCATCAGGCTTTGCTACACCCACCTCTTCAGAAATAATCACATGTTCAAAATGAGGAGTGAGGCCAGTTCGTTCTAAACGAATCGATTGTAAATCAGAGAAACCGTTGGTGATAATGCCTAACTTCACTTTACCATGCAGCGCGTCTAGTAAGCTTTGCGCACCAGGCAATAAACTGCAAATATCTGCCATCGCCGTCATATAAGAGCGGTTTAACTCCTCAGGTGTCGTATCAAGCTGTGTTGCCCATTCAACAAAACGCGTACGCTTTAATTGATCCGCGGTAATATCGCCATTTTGGTACGATACCCAAAGCGGTTGATTCACTTTTTGATACGCTTGATAAGCCTCGTCAGTCAAGTCCATCCCTTTTCGTTCAAGCATCAGGGTTAATCCACGACGACCATCAAAATGAAAGAGTGTCTCGTCTGCGTCAAAAAGTATCCAATCGTACTGCATGTTTCCTCCTCAATGTTTCCCTGCTAGTTTATACTGTTTCCAACAAACACTTAACCCATTGGTTAAGAAACTTTTTGTTTCCAAAACATCAACAATTTTACTGGGACACACACAGCAAGACTTTATCTTTCCTAACTAACTGGACACACATACCAGTATGTGGGACACACAGGGTTAAAGTGAGATAAATTTCACATCCAATAGAGGTATTCATGTTCAACAACTTTCCATCTATCCCCATATTTGTCGCCGTTGTTGAATGTGGAAGTTTCTCGCGTGCGGCCGAAAAACTAAATCTAACCAAATCCGCAGTAAGTAAGCGTATCAATCACTTAGAAGATGAGTTAGGCATAAGATTAATTCAAAGAACGACTCGCCACATTAGTTTGACGGAAGCTGGCGAACGATATTATGAACATGTTTCCAAAGCGCTTAACTTTGCTCAGCAAGGCGTTGATGCCGTCGCTGAACTACAAGGAGAGCCCAGAGGTAAGCTAAGGATTACAGCCCCGATGTCGTTTGGTGTACGTCACGTAGCGCCATTCATCACCGAGTTTTTAGCACAATATCCGCATATTGAATTGGATCTGCAACTAGAAGATCGCATGGTAGACATGGTTGCTGAAGGATACGATTTAGCTATCCGGATCGGTCATTTAGCCGATTCAAATTTGATTGCTAAAAGATTAACAGATTGCCACAGCGTACTGTGCGCATCACCCGAATATCTGAAAAATCATAAAGTTCCCGAACAACCTTCTGATTTAATGGAACACAACTGCATAAAGTACACATATTTTAGAGGTGGTAACGACTGGACTTTTCTGCGTGAGCAACAAGAATTTAAAGTATTACCGAAAGGGAATATGACGGTCAATAATAGTGAAGCGATCCGGCGTACACTGCTATCAGGCCTCGGTATTGGCCAACTTCCCACTTTTATCGTTGGCAAAGATATTCAAGCGGGGAAACTGGTATCGATTATGAACCACTACCATCTACCTAAACACGCGGTTTATGCCGTTTATCCGCAGCGTAAGCACTTACCACAAAAAGTCAGATTATTTGTTGATTTTATTGCTAAACAATACGGTACTCCCTCTCCATATTGGGATAATGGTGTATTTTAGCTAATCTCGAACGCAGCTAAACGCTTTCTATTTAATTGCAATTTGGCGTCATTTATTCGTGCTTTAGTTCCGATCCAATTTCTTACTTTATCTTCTAACTGAGTTGCGAGAGACAAGCATTCGCTCGGCTCCAGAGCCAGTCGTTGCAAAATGGGTGGCTCTGCATTATCGATAAACCCTTTTCCACTCACTTTTAACTGCTTACCAACCCAATCCACCAGCTCAAGGTAATCCCTTAATAGAAATGGAATTCCTCCTACCGATTTGGGTTTATTCCCGATAAAAGCAGCTAAGTTAGGTGGCGTCTTATTATTTTTTGCTAATTGTTTTAATCTCATATAAACAGAGGTATAACGTGAGTTTTCAGGTTTAGTGGCAATATTGGCGCGAATGGGGTTAAGGTCAACATATGCCATTGCGCTAATGAGCGCTTTTTCATCGAGTAGAGCTTGAGACTTGAAACGTCCTTCCCAAAAGCGCCCCGTACAGTCGTCTTCCTTATTTGCCTGCACAGCAATATGATGATTGAGCTCTTTCATAAACCAACTTAGTGAATATAGGCGCTCACGCCACGTCTTAATGATTTTGAGGCACTGTTTTCGTTCAGATTGATTCGTATTGTTATCTTCTATAAATCGATAAATTTGTAATGGCATTTTATGTAAAGAACACCATCTATCAATCACCTCACGATCACTTAGTTTAGCGGCAGACTCTTTGTTTACATGAACCACAAGATGGTAGTGATTACTCATAACCGAATAGGAGCAAATATCAATGCAATATACTGCAGCCAGCGACAACATTTTCTGTTCCACCCATGCTCTACGATGTTCATAAGATTTTCCTGACAATTGATCATACCCACAAAGGTAAGAGCGCCTGACACATCGAGATACACAATGGTAGTAAGGTGTCACCTCTGGGCAGAGTAACTTTGAACGCGCCGTTGCCATTCCAATTCCTCATCTTTTCAATAATTAAATCATGATGACAATGGGGTTATAGTCCAAACTTATACGACAAAACTTACGAGTAATTTCACAGCTAACCCAACTTTTTTAGCACTTTTAAAACGTGTGTGTCCGATAACAAAATGCCTTTAAAAGCACACGAGATTAATGTGTGTCCAATTTAGAAATGGTGTGTGTCCCATTTGAGGATTTTCTAATTTTTGGTGCGGTGCTATGTTGTTAGGTAGATGTATGTATTAACTGACTATGGAAAAGATTCAACCTCTACCCCTTTTCCTACCTAGTCTGACTGTATAAAATGCCTGATTTTTTAAAGCGTTGCCGTATAACGTTTACCAACAGACTCAGCGTTCTTATAACGTTGAGTGCTTACTAACAAACAAAAAGGAGTGAACCCATGAAAAAAGTCGCAGTAATTCTCAGTGGTTGCGGTGTATTCGATGGCGCAGAGATCCAAGAATCAGTACTAACCCTTCTTGCGATAGAGCGTAATAATGCGACTTGGCAATGTTTCGCCCCAGATGTAGAGCAAATGCATGTGATAAACCACGCGACAGGCGAAGAAATGCCAGAAAAGCGTAATGTGTTGGTCGAGTCAGCGCGAATCTGCCGTGGCAACATCAAAGACGTGGCGACATTGAAAGCAGCTGATTATGATGCGCTCGTCATTCCAGGTGGTTTTGGCGTGGCAAAGAATGTTACCGATTTTGCAGTTAAAGGTGCCGAGTGTAGCATCAACACTCATGTTGCTGGCGCGTGCCGTGCCTTTGCAAAAGCAGGCAAACCCGCTGGTTACCTGTGTATTGCCCCACACATTATTCCCATGATTTACGAAAATGGCGTTGAAGGCACAATTGGTAACGATGCAGATACTGCTGCAGCATTTAATCAACTAGGCGGTCAACACGTAAACTGCCCTGTTGATGATTTTGTCTACGATCAAGAACACCATGTTCTATCTACACCCGCTTATATGTTGGCCGAAAATGTATCCCAAGCAGCGTCCGGCATCGACAAATTGATCAACAAATTGATCTCATTAGCTTAATATTTTAGCGATTGGAAATAAGAATAATTCTCTTCTAAACCCCGTAAACACGGGGTTTACTGTTAAATTTTGTGTCTAACTTGCAACAATTGTGAAATTTAACATTACAACATTAGCACTTTATTTCTTAACAATTTAATCAAAAAACAATAATTGTCCGTTATTTAACCAGTAGAATTCATAAAACAATACATATCATAGGGGTTATTGTGTGATCCGCATCATGAACAAGAAGCAATTTTAACGTGCTTCAAGAATTCTTGCTCTAGATCAAACACCCTCAACAACATTCTGTGCAAATCTATAGCCAGATATTTTGAACATGATTATTTATTGGAGTTGACTCATGGCGAGTGCATTTTTTATTCCTACTGTAAACTTAATGGGCGCAGGCTGTCTTGTAGACGCTGCTGATGCAATTAAATCTAAAGGTTTCAAAAAAGGGTTAATCGTAAGTGACGCGATTCTTAACAAAATCGGCGTTGTAAAAGAAGTGTCTGATCTTCTAACTGAACGTGACGTTCAAACTGTTGTTTACGATGGTACTCATCCAAACCCAACAGTGACTAACGTAAACGAAGGTCTTGCAATTCTTAAAGAAAACCAATGTGATTTCGTTATCTCTCTAGGCGGTGGTTCTCCACACGACTGTGCTAAAGGTATCGCTCTTTTAGCCTCTAACGGCGGCGAAATCGCAGATTACGAAGGTGTTGACCGTTCTCCAAAAGAAATGCTTCCTCTGATTTCTATCAACACTACTGCAGGTACTGCGTCTGAAATGACTCGTTTCTGCATCATCACTGATGAAGTTCGTCACATTAAAATGGCAATCGTGGACAAACATACAACTCCACTGATTTCTGTTAACGACCCTAAACTAATGCTTGCTAAACCTGCGTCTCTAACTGCAGCAACTGGTATGGACGCATTGACTCACGCAATCGAAGCTTACGTTTCAACTGCGGCAACACCTATCACTGATGCTGTTGCTATCAAAGCAATCGAAATGATTCAAGCAAACCTACGTGAAGCAGTAGCACACGGTCAAAACCTAGAAGCACGTGAAGCAATGGCATACGCACAGTTTATGGCGGGTATGGCATTCAACAACGCTTCTCTAGGCTATGTACACGCAATGGCTCACCAACTAGGTGGTTTCTACAACCTTCCTCACGGTGTATGTAACGCAGTTCTACTTCCACACGTACAACGTTACAACGCAAGTGTTTCTGCAGACCGTCTACGTGACGTTGCTAAAGCAATGGGTGTTGACGTTGAAGGTTTGAGCGCAGAACAAGGTGCAGATGCAGCGATCAACGCTATTGTTGAATTGTCTAAAGAAATCGGCATCCCAGCAGGTCTAACTGAGCTAGGTGCTAAAGAAGAAGACGTACCTACTCTAGCAACTAACGCGCTTAAAGACGCTTGTGCTGTAACTAACCCACGTCAAGGTACTCACGAAGAAGTATGTGAAATCTTTAAATCAGCATTCTAAACACTGCTAAAAGTTAAGATTTTATCGTTAAAAAGGTGCTCTATGAGCACCTTTTTTAATAGTTCCAGAACAGTCATTACGACGTTATTATGTCAATTAAAAATAAGTCCATTTGATTTTTAGGGATTTACTTTACAACTGAAAAATAACGGTTATCATCCGACGCAAACGTTTTCCTTTTCTCTTTCCAAGAGGTTTTATGCTGTCAGATATCGACATTTGCCGCACAACACCATTATCTCCTATTGATGAAATAGCACACTCTGCTGGTTTAGAAAGCAACGAATTTCAGAGCCAAGGCCGTTATAAAGCCAAAGTGTCACTCTCTTGCTTAAATCGAATCAAAGCACACCGCAAAGGTAAATTTGTGTTGGTTACAGCTATGACACCGACTCCACTTGGTGAAGGCAAAACGGTAACCACTATTGGGCTTGCTCAAGGTATTGCTAAGTTGAACCAGTCGGTATTTGCCTGTATTCGCCAACCTTCTATGGGACCTATTTTTGGTGTGAAAGGCGGTGCTGCAGGCGGCGGTTACTCTCAGGTTGCGCCAATGGAAGAACTTAACCTCCATTTAACTGGCGATATTCATGCTGTGACCGCTGCGCACAACTTAGCGGCAGCTGCTATTGATGCTCGTATTTATCACGAGCAACGCCTTGGCTATGAGGATTTTGAAACTCGTACAGGTTTAACCGCCCTACGTATCGATCCTAAGCAAATCACCTGGAAACGTGTGATTGACCATAACGATCGAGCACTGCGCATGGTCACCATTGGTCGTAATGAAGAAGGCAAAACCATTAATGGCTACGAACGTGAAGACGGATTCGACATTTCAGCGGCTTCAGAGCTCATGGCCATTCTCGCTCTAGCTAACGATTTGCAAGACCTACGTCAACGTATCGGCCAGATTGTTGTGGCTTATAATGTGGATGGACTACCGATCACTACCGAAGATTTACAAGTGGCAGGTGCCATGACCGTCAGCATGAAAGAAGCCATTGAACCGACCTTAATGCAAACATTAGAGGGTGTTCCGACGTTGGTACATGCGGGCCCCTTTGCCAATATTGCCCATGGAAATTCATCAATTATTGCTGATGAGATTGCAACTCACTTAGCTGATTTCACAATTACGGAAGGTGGTTTTGGTTCAGATATGGGATTTGAAAAGGCCTGTAACATCAAAGCTAAAGCAGCAAATAATTCTCCGGACTGCGCCGTCATTGTAGCAACATTGCGCGGTCTAAAAGCCAACTCGGGCTTGTACGATCTTCGCCCAGGTCAAGCTATGCCTGCGGAATTATTTGAGCCGAACCAAGCAGGACTGTCTGCTGGATTTACCAACTTACAGTGGCATATCAATAACGTGAGTCAGTATGGCGTGCCAGTGGTGGTTGCTATCAACCGTTTTCCGCAAGACAGCGATGAAGAGCTCCAGCAACTAAAATTGATGATAGAAAATCTACCACAAGATGTCGAAGTTGCCATCAGCGAAGCATTTGCGAAAGGCGGTGAAGGCGCGCTTCAACTTGCACGTGCTGTCATCAAACAGTGCCAGAAAAACAGCACGTTCACTCCGTTATATCAAGCTCAAGATTCACTGGAAGACAAACTTCACGCTGTCGCAATAAAAGGGTATGGCGCAAAATCAGTAAGCTTAAGCGACAAAGCTCAACAGCAGCTCACGCAGTTAAACCAATTGGGCTTTGACAAACTTTCGGTATGTTTAGCGAAAACGCCGCTTTCAATATCGACAGATTCAGCCAAAAAAGGCGCACCAGCCAACTTTGACGTACCAATCCGTGAACTAAAACTGTGTGCAGGCGCAGGATTTATTTACGCACTGTGCGGCAACGTGATGACCATGCCAGGGTTACCTGACAAACCCGCATTTATGAACATCGATATCGACAGCGATGGGCATATCATTGGATTAAGCTAATCCAACGCTTCCGTTTCTGTTATTGAACGTAAATAATGTAGCGCAAATCTCACCAAAAATTTGTGCTACATTCTTCCCTACCACCATCCTTTAGCGCCCCACGATTGTGCACCGCACTCCCTAATTTGACGCAGTCCGTTCTACGGAGTAAATCGCCATTTCTATAATAACAAGCCAATCTATTTAACCTTATGATTTGTAATGACTAAATTTTATATTTCTCATGTCTCATTGTGGGGATGATTTTTGCATGTTTATTACATCAGAACACATTACTAACAACGATAGTCTAGGTTTATAGAAGCGCAGAAAGTAAAGGTGTATTTCTTAAGCTTCAGCAGTGAACAATGTTTGGTGATCTTCCTAATCGAACATGCTCACGCAATTCAATGATAACAACACCGAATTTGAGAGGGATTTATGAGTTCGGATTACCGCTACCAATTAGGCAGTAAAACCTTCCACTTTGCTTCTTTGAAAGAAGTAATGGCCAAAGCGTCACCATTACGTTCAGGTGACCAGTTGGCGGGAGTGTGCGCGACATCTGCAGAAGAGCGAGTAGTGGCACAAATGGTATTAGCCGATTTACCGCTAAAAACATTTCTTAATGATGTTGTTATTCCCTATGAAAAAGACGAAATCACACGGCTTATTATTGATGAGCACGATAGCACGGCTTTTACTGAAATAGCACATCTTACCGTGGGGGATTTTCGCAACTGGTTACTGCAAGAATCCACTACTCACGTCGAGCTAAAACGCGTGTGTCCAGGGATTACCCCTGAAATGGCGGCAGCTGTCAGTAAAATTATGCGCAACCAAGATCTGATCTTGGTCGCTAAAAAATGCCAAGTCACCAGTGCATTCCGTAACACAATTGGTTTACCGGGCCATATGTCCACTCGCCTACAACCGAATCACCCTACTGATGATATGAGTGGTATCGCAGCATCTATCTTCGATGGGTTAATGTACGGTAATGGCGATGCCGTCATTGGTATTAATCCCGCGACCGATAGTGTCAGCCAAGCTATAAAATTGATGCATTTAATGGATGAAGTGATTCAACACTACTCTATTCCAACCCAGTCTTGTGTGTTAACTCACGTCACCAACACAATTGAATGCATTGAGAAAGGGGCTCCCGTTGATTTGGTGTTCCAATCCATCGGAGGCACAGAAGGGACAAACCAAGGGTTTGGTGTGAACATCGATGTACTGCAGCAAGCCTACGATGCCGCAAATAGTTTGCAACGCGGAACCGTCGGTAACAATTTCATGTATTTTGAAACTGGCCAAGGCAGTGCTCTTTCTTCCAATGCCAACCACGATGTTGATCAACAGACCTGTGAAGCTCGTGCCTATGCATTGGCTCGCAAATTCAATCCTCTATTGGTAAATACTGTCGTAGGATTTATTGGTCCAGAATACTTGTTTGATGGCAAACAGATCATTCGTGCCGGTCTTGAAGATCACTTCTGTGGTAAGTTACTTGGTCTGCCTATGGGCTGTGATATTTGTTACACCAATCATGCTTATGCCGACCAAAATGATATGGATAACCTGCTTACTCTGCTAGGTGTCGCTGAATGTAACTTTATTATGGGCATCCCTGGTTCAGACGACATTATGCTGAACTACCAAACAACCTCATTCCACGATGCGTTGTATGCCAGACAAGTACTGGGACTCAAACCAGCCCCAGAATTTGAGGCTTGGTTACGACAAATGGGCATCTTTAGCCAAGATGGCTTAACACAATTAAGTGATCGTTTACCAGATGCCTTTAAACAGCCATTGCGTTTGATTCAGGAGGCAATCTAATGAACAAGCCCGCTGAATTAGAATTGGTTCATCAAGACCCATGGGATAAATTGCGTCAGTTCACTCAGGCTCGCATTGGAATTGGCCGAGTTGGTACAAGTATTCCAACCGATGAATTATTGCGTTTCCAACTCTCCCATGCTCAAGCCATTGATGCTGTGCATGTTCCTCTTGATGAGGAGCAGTTAGTCGAAAGTTTGGCAGAGAAAGAAAACTTACGCGCTTATTTACCGGCATTTCATGTACACAGTGAAGCAAGTGACAGGGTAACCTATCTGCAACGTCCAGATCTCGGACGTAAATTGAATGCCGATGGTATCGCGTTGCTGAAAACACATAGTGACCAGCACCCAAGTCCGTATGATTTAGCTATCGTCATTGCAGATGGACTCTCCTCTTATGCGATTGCAAACCATGCGGCGCCATTTTTATCTGCACTGATTGAGCAATTACAAACAAGTTCCGAGCAACCATGGAATATTGCCCCACTGGTTATCGCTCAGCAAGGCCGTGTTGCCTTAGGTGATGATGTGTGTGAAGCCATTAATGCCAATGAAGTGCTTATTTTAGTTGGAGAACGCCCAGGACTCAGTTCTCCAGACAGTTTGGGCCTGTATTTGACGTGGAATGCACACCGAGGCATTGAAGAATCACTGCGTAACTGTATTTCGAATGTACGCCCAGAGGGTCTATGCTATGAAGCCGCAGCACATAAATGCTGCTATCTATTGTCAGAATCTCGCCGTCGACATGTGACAGGAATTACGTTGAAAGACCGTTCCGATGACAACACGTTAGAGCATCATTCTGGACAACAGTTTTCTCTCGTTTCTCCGTCCAAAAATTGAAACGACAGAAACAAAAAGCGCCTTCCTTACGGTTGGCGCTTTTTTCTTGTCTGCTATTTAATGCTAAGCCTTATTCGCTCGCTTTTCCTTGATCGAGGAGACTTAACGTAACCCGCTCAAAAACTCCGAGCGAGTTGCTGGGTTCGATTTGAAAATACCACCCAATGCTGTTGTGGTCGTTTCGCTGGTTGCATCCATCACACCACGTGATTTCACGCAGTAGTGAGTCGCATCGATAGTGACTGCCACGTCTTCTGATTCAAGTAATGTTTGCAGAGCGACTAAGATCTGCTGCGTCATACGCTCTTGCACTTGCGGACGCTGGGCAAAGAAACGCACAATACGGTTAATCTTAGATAGGCCAATAATTTTTCCACGTGGAATATACGCCACTGCCGCTTTCCCGTCGATAGTGACGAGATGGTGTTCACAAGTACTGGTTACCGTAATGTCTTTAACACGTACCATCTCACTGACATTCATCTTGTTTTCAATGACAGTAATTTTAGGAAAACTGTGGTAATCCAGCCCGGAAAAGATTTCATCAACATACATTTTGGCAATGCGATGCGGGGTTTCTTCAAGGCTATCATCAGTCAAATCGAGTCCGAGGACATTGAGAATTTCACGCATGTGATACTCAATTTTTTCTTTTTTCTCATCACGACCAAATTCATTCGGCGTCATCGGAGTTTCAAGACCACGACTTGCAAGCGCTTCTTTTACTAACTTTGCTGAATCGCTCAGACCAGACATTACATTACCTCTTAACACGTTACCCCTTGGGATGGCTGACAAGGATACTCGGATTTTTTTATAATTACACCCATATTTTATAACAGGTCTTTCATATTCACTCTTATTGATCCGCTTTTTTCTATGGTAAAGTGCACAGCACAAGAATAACACCATAGGATTTTATCATGGGATGTTGTGACGCTCCGGGCCTAATGCCTATCGAAACAGCGCTTGAGACAATGTTATCTCGCGTCTCGCCTGTTCAAACAACGCTTGAATTACCCCTGCCAGAAGCTCTCGGCTTCGTACTTGCTGATGATATTCGTTCCCCGATCAATGTGCCTCCGTTTGCTAACTCAGCAATGGATGGTTATGCCGTTCGACTTGCTGAACTTAACCTCGGGCAACCATTACCCATTTGTGGTAAATCATTTGCCGGTCACCCTTTTAAAGGAGATTGGGAAGCAATGAGTTGTATACGGATTATGACCGGCGCAGAAGTACCGCTCGGTTGTGATGCGATCATTATACAAGAACAAGCTCAAGTGACAGAACAAGGTGTATTATTCACTGTAAAGAACGTCAAAGAGAACCAAAATATACGTCCAACTGGCGATGATATCTGCCAAGGAGATATTGCTCTTGCTAAAGGTACTCGTCTTAGCGCTCGTGATATTCCCATGATTGCCACCCTTGGTATTGGCCAAGTGACCGTTTTACGCAAACCCAAAGTGGCATTTTTCTCAACAGGCGATGAGTTAAAATCTTTAGGCGAAGCGTTGGAAGATGGCCAAATATACGATAGCAACCGCTACGGTGTTAAAGCCCTGATTGAAAAATTTGGTTGTGAAGCGATCGATTTAGGGATCATTCCTGATAGCCCGGACAAACTCAAAGCCACTTTCGAAGAAGCACAATCTCTGGCTGATGTAGTGATTACATCTGGCGGTGTAAGTGTTGGTGAAGCCGACTACACCAAAGATATTCTTGAAGAGATGGGCGAAATTGGTTTTTGGAAATTGGCCATTAAACCAGGTAAGCCTTTTGCGTTCGGTCGTCTTCCAAATGCTTGGTTCTGTGGATTGCCCGGCAACCCAGTATCGGCCTTCATTACATGCTACGCTCTCGTGCAACCTCTGCTCGCCAAATTAGCTGGACACACACAGTGGCAACCAGAGCCATCAATCCCCGCCGTAACCCAATCGCCTTTTAAAAAAGCACCTGGCCGCACCGATTTCCAACGCGGTATTTATCGCATCGAAAATGGTCAGTTTGTAGTTGAGAGTACTGGCAACCAAAGTTCTGGGGCATTTCGCTCGATGAGTTTAGCAAACTGTTTTGTCGTGTTAGAACAAGAACGTGGTCGAGTTGAAGCCGGAGAAACGGTTCAAATTCAACTTTTTAATTCAAGTATGTATTAAGGAATCATCATGGACATTCTCAGTGATGAGGAGATGCTCCGCTACAATCGACAAATCATCCTCAAACAATTCGATTTCGAGGGACAAGAGGCACTTAAGCAGAGCTCTGTACTCATTATTGGTGCAGGTGGTCTTGGGTGTGCAAGCAGCCAATACTTAGCTGCGGCAGGTGTACATAAAATCACTCTGGTCGACTTTGATACGGTGGAACATTCCAACTTACAACGTCAAGTACTTCACCATGACTGCGATATTGGCCGATTTAAAGTTGAATCAGCAGCAGCAGCGCTGCAAGAAATCAATCCACACCTCGAGATTCAGGCCATTCCAAGACAGCTTGAAGACAATGAACTAGCCAGCCTCATCCATCAACACTCAGTGGTTCTTGATGGCAGTGATAATGTCAGCACCCGTAATCAACTCAATCGTCTGTGCTATGCAAGTAAAATACCTCTCATTTCCGGTGCCGCTATTTGTATGGAAGGTCAAGTGAGTGTCTTTACTTATCAGGATGAGGACGAGCCTTGTTACCAATGCCTAAGTGGTTTATTCGGTGAGAACGCGTTGACTTGTGTTGAGGCCGGCATTATGGCGCCCGTGGTCGGAATAATTGGCGCAGTGCAAGCCATGGAAGCCATTAAAGTCATTGCCAATGTTGGCAAGCCACTAACAGGCAAGATATTGATGTTGGATGCGATGTCGATGTCTTGGCGTGAAATGAAACTGATGAAATTACCGAATTGCCCAGTGTGCCAGCCGTAATTTCCTCTAAGCTATACTCCTAAGGTGGCGCGACTGCCACCTGCCCAATTTCAGAAACATAAGCAAAGGATCGTGTAATGAAGTCTCCACTTATTTCAGTTGCTTGGCTGAAAGAGCACCTTTTTGATGCCAATGTCGTCGTATTAGATGCCAGCATCGAATTTCAAATTCCCGGTGAAGTTACAAAAGATACACTCAACGTGATTGCGGGTGCACGTCGTTTCGACTATGACAATGATTTTTGTGACAAAAACGCCTCCCTACCCCACATGATGCCATCAGAGCAACGGTTTAATATCCTTGCTCAAGATCTTGGTATTCACCAAACTTCAACGATTGTGGTTTACGACAACAGCGGCAACTTTGCTTCTCCACGCGCATGGTGGATGTTCCGAGCAATGGGGCATGAAAACGTGTTTGTTTTAGATGGCGGCCTTACCGAATGGAAAAACCAAGGTGGTGAAGTCACCCAGCAGTATGAGCCCGTTTCGACACAAGGTAATTTCCGCGGCCGCCTTCAACCAAACTACTTCGTAAGTTCTGAATACGTGTTAAAGCAAATTGACGATAACAATAGCCAAACCGTTGATGCCCGTGGGTCTAATCGTTTTTGCGGCGCAGTCGACGAGCCTCGTGCTGGATTAAGAAGCGGTCATATTCCAAAGGCCGTGAATTTACCGTTCACAACATTAATGAATGAGCATCGCCTCAAACCCGCCGAAGAACTAAAACCTATCGTGGAAGCCATCATTCCCAAAGGCAAAGGTGAATATATCTTTAGTTGTGGTTCTGGTGTGACAGCGTGTATCGTTCTTCTTGCGGCGACCGTTTGTGGCTACACCAATCTAGCGGTTTACGATGGTTCTTGGACCGAATGGGGTCAACGCGCAGATCTACCATTAGAAAAGTCGTAAAGCGCAATCCGTATCGCTATAAAACACAAAAGCACCGCGAGGTGCTTTTTGTTATTCAGTTGGTTGGTATCACTTTCGTATACAGCTCTTCTTTCATTCGACTAGATGCACACTATCCATCTGTTCAGCTAAGTTAAGCACCGTTAGAGCATTACTCACACTCGTCGCAACCACATCAATCGCACCAGTGCGTAACGCCCCTAACAAAGCCAGTGGTTTACTGTTCTCCGCAGCAATCGCAATCACTTCCGAAATGGGACGAAATTCTTGAATACTCATACCAATCACGCGATCGCTCATCACTGTTTTGGCAATATGTCCCTGAACATCAAAAAAATCATGCCCTGCAAAATCACCGACGACGCCCTGACGCAAACGCGACTGAACCACTTCATGTGGAGTAAACCATCCTAAGTCCACCATGTAACTGTTCTCGCTCATATCCCCAATTCCTACCAGAGCCATATCCGCTTTACGTGCAAGATCTAACGTTTGTTTGACCGTTTCATTTTGCATGAACACCATTTTCTGCTCTAAATTTTCTGCATAAGCGGGCGCATAGAGCGTTTCTGATGTGCCACCGTATTTTTTGGCTAACTGACGACAAATATGATCGGCATTATAAGTACTCCCTCTCGGGTGAATCCCACCGATACCGCAAACAAAAGTACAATCGCGCGGAGAAATCACCCCAACATGATGCGCAACAGCTGAGACATTGCGCCCTTGTCCGACTGTCACCACCATGCCATTTTTGAGGGTTTGCGCGAGATGATTCGAGACAAGCCCAGCAACTTGCTGACGCTGCAATTCTTCAGTGGGTTGGTCAAGAGCAATTAACGCTCGTTTAACGCCAAATCTTTCTATCAGGCGCTGCTCGATTTTAGCGCTAAATACTGGGTGATATTTCACAGTGATCTCAACGATCCCTTCATCACGAGCCTGTTTTAACAAGCGCCCGACTTTGGCACGTGAAATCGAAAACTTCTTGGAAATTTCTTCTTGCGTTGCCCCATCTTGATAATAGGCAACCGAAATTTCAGTGAGCAAATCACTCTCATCAACAGAAATTTCAGGTTTCGACGTATTCATGGCTCTCTCTCATTTCGGTGACAATCACAGCATCGACGACAAAATCATCGCTAAATGCCTGAACAAATGTCTCTTTAGGCGACAAATGTTACCGGATTATTGTGTCTGAACATTTGCTCTTAAGCAATACATTTTCTCAGATCATAAATTCTTAGTAAATTTCGTGAATTTGTTAACAAAACGAAATATTCTCTAGCAGTTGATTAGCATAGCCTCAGAGAAATATAAATTAGGTGACGAATGTCTTCATATTGAATAAAAGCTGATTGACTTTCAGTATCGATAAGTTAATTATGGAGGCATCATTTACTCAGCACACGATCATATGTTCATGAACATCTGTTATCGGGTGATACAAGAGTGCAGCCAGTGACGTACTACAATGTCATTGACGCGTAACGAATAACGAACATGCTTGCAAATGCCCAGTTTTAACAACTGTGACTGCCTAGCCCAACGACAAAGGACGAAAGAAATGAGCAACAAATTAGAGCAACTTCGTAAATTGACTACTGTTGTCGCTGATACTGGTGAATTAGATGCGATCAAAAAATACAAACCAGAAGACGCAACAACTAACCCATCTTTGATTCTTAAAGCCGCTCAAATCGCTGAATACGCACCTCTGATCGAACGTTCGATCGAAGAAGCAAAAAAACTGAGTGATAACAAAGCTCAACAGCTTGAAGATACTTGCGATAACCTAGCAGTTAACATTGGTAAAGAAATCCTTAAAACGATTCCTGGCCGTATTTCTACTGAAGTTGATGCACGTTTGTCTTACAACACAGAAGCAAGCGTAGAAAAAGCACGTAAACTGATTAAGCTATACAATGATGCTGGCATCACTAATGACCGCATCCTAATCAAACTAGCGTCAACTTGGGAAGGTATCCGCGCAGCTGAAATCCTAGAAAAAGAAGGTATCAACTGTAACCTAACGCTTCTATTCTCATTCGCTCAAGCTCGTGCTTGTGCTGAAGCTGGCGTATTCCTAATTTCACCATTCGTTGGCCGTATCATGGACTGGTACAAAGCAAAAGAAGGTCGTTCTTTTGAACCTGCAGAAGACCCAGGTGTACTGTCTGTGACTAAGATCTACAACTACTACAAAGAGCATGGCTACAATACGGTAGTAATGGGCGCAAGCTTCCGTAACACTGGCGAAATTCTAGAACTTGCTGGTTGTGACCGTCTAACTATTAGCCCTCAACTTCTTCAAGAACTAGAAGAAGCAGAAGGCGCAATTGAAGCTAAATTGGTTGACTCTAAAGGGTCTGCAGCACGCCCAGCAGCAATGACTCACTCAGAATTCCTATGGGATCACAACCAAGATCCAATGGCAGTTGAAAAACTGGCTGAAGGTATTCGCAACTTCGCTATCGACCAAGGTAAATTGGAAGCGATGATCGAAGCAAAACTGTAATGATACAGTGCAAAGCGAGGTGAGCGCCTCGCTTTGTTTTTATGTGCACTAGGAACTTGCCGTGACAGTGCATAGCGATGACAAAACAAGTCAACCATCCAATTTCTGACGAGCGGCAAGCCATCATTGTCTGCTCTGACCTACAACTTAAATCGAGACATAAATGATGAATCGTAAACAACTTGCAAATGCTATACGTGCCCTAAGCATGGACGGTGTACAAAAAGCAAATTCTGGCCACCCGGGTGCTCCTATGGGTATGGCTGACATCGCTGAAGTTCTTTGGCGTGATCACTTAAATCACAACCCACAAAACCCACATTGGGCAGACCGCGACCGCTTTGTACTGTCAAACGGCCATGGTTCAATGCTGATTTATTCTTTGCTGCACCTTACTGGTTACGAACTCTCTATTGACGATCTGAAAAACTTCCGTCAACTGCATTCAAAAACACCTGGCCACCCAGAATATGGCTATGCACCAGGTATTGAAACGACAACAGGCCCTCTAGGCCAAGGTATCACCAATGCTGTGGGTATGGCGATTGCTGAAAAAGCACTAGCAGCACAATTCAACCAAGAAGGTCACGACATCGTTGATCACCACACCTACGCATTCATGGGTGACGGTTGTATGATGGAAGGTATCTCTCACGAAGCTTGTTCTCTAGCCGGTACTCTTGGCCTAGGCAAACTGATCGCTTTCTGGGATGACAACGGCATTTCTATCGATGGTGATGTGGAAGGCTGGTTCGCTGATGACACTCCAAAACGTTTTGAAGCATACGGCTGGCAAGTCATTCCAGCAGTCGACGGTCATGATGCTGCAGCAATTAATAAAGCAATTGAAGAAGCAAAAGCCGACACTACTCGCCCTACTCTCATTTGTTGCAAAACCATCATCGGTTTTGGTTCTCCAAACAAATCAGGTTCTCACGATTGCCACGGCGCACCACTAGGCGCGGACGAAATCAAAGCAACACGCGAATTCCTTGGTTGGGAATACGGTCCTTTTGAAATCCCTACTGAAATTTACGCAGAATGGGATGCGAAAGAAGCGGGTAAAGCCAAAGAATCTGCATGGGATGAAAAATTTGCAGCATACGCAGAAGCTTATCCAGAACTAGCCGCAGAATTCAAACGCCGCGTCGCTGGCGAACTTCCAGCAAACTGGGAAGAAACAGCCAATGAGGTTATCGCTAATCTGCAAGCGAATCCCTCTAAAATCGCTTCACGCAAAGCATCACAAAATGCTTTGGAAGCTTTCGGCAAATTACTGCCTGAGTTTATGGGCGGCTCTGCTGACTTGGCGCCATCTAACTTAACCATGTGGTCTGGCTCTAAGTCACTGACTCCAGAAGATGCATCAGGTAACTACATTCACTACGGTGTGCGTGAATTTGGTATGACAGCGATCATCAACGGTATCGCCCTTCACGGTGGTTTTGTTCCTTACGGTGCAACCTTCCTCATGTTCATGGAATACGCTCGTAACGCAATGCGCATGGCTGCATTGATGAAAATTCAAAACATCCAAGTGTACACTCACGACTCTATCGGTTTGGGCGAAGATGGTCCAACTCACCAACCAGTAGAGCAAGTTGCTACACTGCGTCTTGTACCGAACATGAGCACATGGCGCCCATGTGACCAAGTCGAGTCTGCGGTTGCTTGGAAACTAGCAATTGAACGTAAAGATGCACCTACTTCGCTGATCTTCTCTCGTCAAGGTCTTGCACAACAAGAACGTAGTGCAGAGCAAGTTGCTGACATTGCTAAAGGTGGTTACATTCTTAAAGATTGTGCTGGTCAACCAGATGTCATCTTCATTGCAACAGGTTCTGAAGTCGAGCTTGCTGTAAATGCAGCAGCAGAACTTGAGAAAGAAGGCAAAGCAGCGCGCGTCGTATCTATGCCGTCAACAGATACTTTCGACAAACAAGATGCAGCGTACCGCGAAGCTGTTCTTCCTGCAGCAGTCACAGCTCGTGTTGCTGTAGAAGCAGGCATCGCTGACTACTGGTACAAATACGTAGGTCTGAATGGTCGTATCGTGGGTATGACAACATTTGGTGAATCTGCGCCAGCAGAACAATTGTTTGAACAATTCGGCTTCACTGTTGAAAACGTTGTCGCAAAAGCAAAAGAAATTCTTTAATCTTCTTCTTCCTTGGTATTAAACGCAAAAAGCCAATCGAAAGATTGGCTTTTTATTGAATTCAAAGAATTAATCGTAAAATTCATACGCGCCTTCGATGGCGTGAATTAGACCAACGATTAACGTATTGTAAGGGGTTGGCACACCATATTGTTTCGCTTGCTCAACGATCGCCCCATTGATTGCGTCAATTTCCATTTTTACGCGCTTTTTGCGATCTTGATACATCGAAGAATAACCATCTCCCGCAGTAACACATACAGATTTCACCATTTCTAGCGCTTCACGGCGGTCAAAATAGGTACCATCAGCTTCAGCCACTTCAATGGCTTCGTATACTAACCGTTTCGCAAAATCCCACGCATAGTCGTTTTTTATCATGTAGCCGATAGGTGTTTCGGTGATGGCAGTAAATGCATTTACCGACAAATTAACCAACAGTTTGCTCCAGATAATACGCTGAATATCATCAGCCACATCCACTTCAAAGCCTGTCTCACTGAGTAATTGACTTGCCATCTCTAGCACAGCATCAGCTTCATGGTTACTGCCAATATTCGTCACACCACTCGCAGGATGTTTAACCAACCCTTCACCTAAGTTAACCGCATTGTGTTTACTCGTACCAATGATCACATTTTCTTTATTCACATATTGAGCAATTTTTCGATCATTCCCTGCACCATTCTGTAGAGTCATGACAACAGTATTGGGCGTAAATAGATCTCGGTTTTGCTCTAATGCCATTTCGGTATACGTTGATTTAACAAAAACGATGACCAAATCCACTTGTTCCTTGCATTCGCCAGATACATAGGCGCGTACATTCGAAAATGTGTCGACTTGTCCAGAACTCTCTTCTAAACGAATGCCTTGCTCATTGATCGCATTAACCTGCGGCGCATAAGCATCAATCATAATGACATCATGTTGACGGCTAATATAAGCACCGTATAAACATCCCATTGCACCCGCACCAATTACAGCCACTTTCATACTTTTATCCTCATGAACACGTCCTTGTTCCACTCTGTGTTGGAGTACCAGACAATACGACTAATATGCCATGAGTATACAAACTGTAACTGTAAACGAACAAACTTGAAAAGTTTCGTTTAACGAAACAATTTTCAGATATATTCTAGTTTTAATAGATATATACCGGCTATTTTGCTACATTTCTCTGTCCATTGATTAGGGAGAACAAAAATTCATTAATATGTACCGTAGTACGAACCTAATATTGCAGTTATGTAGCAAAAGTCACGAGAAAGGAATTGATCCCCTAAGTTTGTGAGCCCAAAAAGGAAGCTTCATCAAAATGGACGAACCATTTAACATTAATCAACATGTGGGACAAAGAATACGCGCCCACCGAAAAATGCGTAATCTGACCATTCAACAATTAGCCGACCATATTCATAAAAGCCGTGCGACTGTCTCGAAATACGAAACCGGCGAGATTTCACTCGATATGGTCACACTGTTTAAGGTCGCGACCGCACTGCAAATCGCCCCGAACCAATTGATCGATTACCACCCAGAAGACACGCAAGTAACCACTGCCACATCAAGCGATATGCTCACCTTTCATAACGCACGTAAGCTCTATTTCTACTTCTATGATGGCAGGTATAAACGCCTCAAAGATGGTGTGATTGAAATTTCTCCGCATAAGGAAGGCAACCAACAAAAAGCCACACTCACCATAAGTGTGGTTACCCCAAACGGTCGCAACAGCGAAATATATTATGTCGGCACCGTTATTTATAGTGATCGACTAATCCGCTTTTCTTTCATCAACCAATATAACCGGCTTGAAGAATCGCTCCTCTATATATTCACGCCACTGGAATTACGCGATAGTACCTATGGTTTACTGTGCGGGATTTCCTCCGCTGACATGCGACCTTGCGCCATCAAATCACTGGTTACATTAACTCCACAAACCTATTCGGACGATCTCAAATCTCAACTACTTCTTACCAAGCAAGAGCTCAAAGAATCCAGCAAGCTCAATATGCTGGTTGTCGATAACCTACTGTAACTTCGTCTAAAATAACCCTATATAACTTGGACACACACCATAAAGGTATGGTGTGTGTCCTCTTTAACAGCTCTGTTTAACCGCTTTACCTTAGCGTGTGTGTCCCGCTTAGAAAGTTGGGAATTTGGTATTGTCTCAGGTACAATCCGCGCGGTTTGAAAATGACAGAGTGCCATAATGTGATGAAATTGAGCCCGCGTTTAACGCAATTAATAGATATGGTTGAACACCATTACGATCATATTTGGGATTGCTGTTGTGATCATGGTTTTTTGGGCGAAGCCTTACTAGAACACCAAGCGCACAGCACAATACATTTTGTCGATATCGTACCAGAGCTCATCGAGCAACTGGAGCAGCGTTTATCAATCTCACCCCACATGCCACAGCGTTGGAATGCACATTGCCTAGACGTATCAAGGTTGCCTTTAGACCAACATTCGGGCAAGCATTTGGTTATTATTGCCGGTGTTGGCGGTGAGCTGACTGCCGAGTTTATCCAGACGTTGCAAGCCAAGTTTGCTCACTTAGCCGTGGATTTTTTACTTTGTCCGGTTCACCATCACTTCACACTACGCCAAGCACTAATTAAGCAAAACATGCACTGTATCGATGAAGTATTAGTCGAAGATAATCGCCGTTTTTATGAATTGTTATTAGTCAGCAGTGATAAAACAACATTTGACCAAGTGACCCCAGTCGGCGCAAAACTGTGGCAATCGGCATGCCCAGTTCATTCACAAGTGATTGAGCGCTATTGGCATAAAACGATGCGCCATTATCAACGCATTGCGCAAGGATCGCCTGAAAAAGCAGGCCCCATTCTCGAAGCTTATCTGAGCGTTAAACCATTTTAAATCGATAAAAAAGCGCAATATAGCGCTTTTTTCATTCGTAACTGACTGGTTAATCCTTCCAGTAATACATACTGGCTTGTTTACCTAATATATTGAGTTGATAGTACTTATCGCACGCACGTTGTGCCACGCCGTAACACACGTGCAACGGCAATAAATGCTCCTCACGAGGTTGACAGAAACGAGCTCCTGGCGCTTTCGTCCATTGCGCAAATCGCTCAGTACGCTCTGCTTCGCTTAAGGATGTATCTGAACACGTTTCCACCAGCCACGCTTCAAAACCTTCATTTAGAGCTCGAATTTCATCATTTTGTGGCGCAAAAAAGGCGCGCATATTATGAAATGAGAAACCAGACCCAATCACTAACAGATTGTCGTAATCCAGTTCACTCAACGCTGCGCCGATATCTAGGTGATGCACAGGATCTAAGTTATTCGCTAGCGAAAGCTGAATACAAGGGATATCAGCATCGGGATACATCAACATTAAGGGTACAAATAGCCCATGATCGTAGCCACGATTTACATCCAATTTGGCATTGATACCCGACAGCTGCAGGTGATTATAGACTTTTTCAGCTAATTGAGGTTCACCCGGTGCAGGGTAAGTGATGTGGTAAGTTTGTTCCGGGAATCCGTAATAATCGTAAATCATACCAGGATTAGGCGCAGCGGTAATCGTTGGGACACTTTCTTCCCAGTGTGCACTAACCACTATAATCGCATCTGGCTTAGGAATACTTTTAGCGATAGCAGTAAGATGATCCACCATCTCTTGGTGGCCTTCATCACCAAGCAGAGGCATCGGGCCACCACCATGAGAGAGGTAAAGTATTTGGCGTGATTTAGACATAACAAGTTTCCATATTCAATAAGGAACCACTGTTCCTTTCTATTGCTTATGCTACCCCTAGAGTATGGAGAGAAACAACTGCTATAACGCTCAAAATATTAGACGTTATTGTTCTAAAAACAAGACTTTACTCAGTTTTTACCGTCAAAACAGCAGAAAACAATACGCACTAATAACGCCCTTCATTGCACTAAATAGTGACATTCTAAACCGTTATAAAGCAAATCCTTATCTTCAACCCTTTGTAATAAAGGGAGAATGCATAGCCACACATATTGGCACGCATTCTGTTTCAGTCTATTGGTATCATCAACAGGAGTGACTTATGGCGACAATGGAACTGCCTCTCACCTACTCAGTGAGAACGAAATGGACTCAACTCATCCTTGGACTTATATGTATGGCGTCAATTTCAAGTCCACAATATGTTTGGACATTACTAACCAAGCCTCTAGCGGAAAAACTTGGCGTGGATTTACCAGAGCTGCAAGTGACTTTTTCCTTACTGATCATACTCCAAACCTTTTTTTCTCCATTCCAAGGCCGCTTAATCGATAAATTTGGCCCGCGGGTATTAATATCTATAGGAACGGTTCTTTCCGGTTTCAGTTGGATTTTAACCTCCCATGTACACAGTTTATCGATGCTCTATCTCATTTATGGCTGCGTCGGGGGATTAGGAACAGGTATCGTTTATATTGGCGTTGTCGGTTTGATGGTTCGCTGGTTTCCATCTCAACGGGGATTCGCCACCGGCATGGTTGCAGCAGGGTACGGAATGGGGGCAATTGTTACGACTTTTCCAATATCGATTAGCCTCGAAGAGCAAGGGCTCAACACGACCTTGTGGATGTTTGGTGGAATCTTTGCTCTTATTGGTTTTATTGCCAGCCAAGGATTAAGAGTCCCCAAACGAAGTGACCAATATTTAAATGAGAAAACATCCTTACCTTATCAAGAAGGACATCAATACCTACCGCGCGAAATGCTTCGTCAACCTCTGTTCTGGTTAATGTTTTGTATGATGGCCATTATGTCGACTTCAGGCCTAATGGTAGTATCACAAATGGCGAGCTTTGCCAGTGATTTTGGTATAACAGGCATTACGGTGTTAGGAATGGCGGCTTTACCACTCGCAATGACGATTGACCGTTTTACTAACGGTTTAACAAGGCCACTTTTTGGTTATATATCCGATCGCATTGGCCGAGAAAACACCATGTTTATTGCGTTTGCTTTAGAGGGCTGTGCGATGACGCTCTGGTTATTGAGCCGAGATAATGCACTACTGTTTGTACTTCTGTCTGGCGTTGTTTTCTTTGGCTGGGGTGAAATATTCTCTCTTTTTCCATCAACCCTAACAGATACGTTCGGCACGCGTTACGCCACAGCAAACTACGGATGGTTATACACAGCGCAGGGCGTTGGCTCATTTCTCGGCGGACCACTGGCTGCGTGGGTCTATCAACAGACTGGCGGATGGACCATTGTCTTTTCCATGGCAATCGGTGCCGATTTTTTAGTTGCGTTTTTAGCGCTCGCGATATTAAAACCCTGGCGAGCGAAATTCCTAACGGCTCGCCGTTGATCTACCCCAATGACCTCAAGACGCTCTGAAATAGTATCTTGAGGTTACTTGGGTACAAAGGTGCCCTCAGGCACCTTTACTTCATGCGACCATATGGTTATTAGAACCAAGTTTCCATTTGTACGGCAAACACTGTCTCATTATTTTCACCCATTGCACAATCCACACCATTGATGGAATATGAATCTTCAAATTTATCGCTCCAGTTAATATAACTCACCGCAAAACGAATTTGTGGGCGGTCAAAGAAACCAGCGATATTAGAGATTTTAAATGTTGGTGCAATTGTCGCTTTATAAACATTACCAGTCATATGTTTGGATGTATTATCCAAATCTAAATATTGGTAAGTACCTTCATAGGCAATTTCAAAGTTGGGATTAAATTCCTGTGCTAAACGAACGTTAAATACCGCCCATTTATACTCATCGCCTTTTAAATAACGATCTTTGGTCCATTCCGTTAATAGCGATGGAGCAATACGCCAGTTATCGGTCATTTGTGTTGCGCCCACAGTATAAAAACGCACAGAGTTCGCATCTTTTAACAAATGATTATCTTGGCCAATGTTTTTGGTTTCGGCCCCCATCGCATGACCATACATCATCCCTGTTCGCGACCAACCATCTTTAACACCATAAAAGGTATCGGCTTTATAACCAATCATGGTGTGTACACCATATTGAGCAACATCACCTCGGTCAACAGCACTATCAAGTGACGCACGCTGGTCGTTTTTATTCGCTGCAATAGCGTTAAACATCACTTCCCAGTGATTATCAATCAAGTTATTCCAAGTAAATGTATACCCTTCTAAGTCGTAGCTCGTACCACTATCTGCATCAAACTGGTTACCGATAACCGAGAAGTTGGACGTCCAGTTGTCACCCATTTTGACATCGTAAATCCCAGCACCGGTACCGGTTAGGAAAATAACGTGAGTATCAATAAAGTCGATATCAAAGTTTTCTCTGTCGTAACGTTTACCCGCCCACAAAGTTGAGCCTGAGAACGTATCATTGCCCTTAAACGCTGCAATATCTGACATTTCCAAATAGAGCTGGCGCACGTTCAAACTACTTGTATCAGCGCTCACCCAGTCAGTTTCTGTTTCATCACCAGCAGATAACATCACTTGATACATAGATTTTGTGCCATCTTCCGCTTGCTGATTATGCGTTAAGCGAGAATCGACATAATTATCATCTTCTAAACCTAGTCGGCCAAAATAAGCGCCAAGACCAGATGCTATCGACATTTGTGGGCCAATCGTATTACTTCTTCCTCCGTGAGCACCTTGGAAATTTTGGTTAATGTTTAAGCCTGCACGCGCATATCCATGAAACTCAAAGCTCGATGCCTCATCTTTTGCATCTTGAGCTGTCTGCTCAGTTTGTTCAACTTTCTGCTGGGTCGCTTTCAGTTGCGCTTCTAATTCGCTAACACGTTGTTCAAGTGTTTGAGTTGGGGCAGCAATGGCACTTTGTAGAGGGGATAACGCACAGGCTATTGATAGCGCCAATAAGGCGTTGTTTCTTTTCATCGTGATTCTCCAGAGGTATCAATGAAAACCCACGGTTTTGCGCACTATTCATTACCAGCAGTCAACATCAGACAGAACTAAACGTAGGGAAAAATTGGCCGAACTGAATTCAACAACGTCACTGCTATTGGATAGAATAAGTTCAAAACTTAGGATTCTATTTTTGCTTTATTATATTCCTATGGTATCTTTATATAATTAAACAATCACCACAAATAAATTGGAACATGGGTTTGATCACGTTAAAAAGCGTTATCCATTTTAAAAATACAACACAAAACTCAAATTTCATATTACTTAACTTTTCATAGGCTTAATGGAATGAATTAAGCATGAATACTAATT
>NZ_WEKT01000005.1:0-208821 GCF_009874545.1 Vibrio eleionomae
TTTTAATACCTTGTTTTTTAAAGCGACAAAAAAGTTTTTTTCTTTATATAAAAAAGCCAGCGACTGTGCGCTGGCTCATACTATTGAGGCAAATTAGTCAAAATTTAACCTAATGTGCTTGTTCCCAGTTATCACCATGCCCAGCTTCTGCCACAAGAGGAACATGCAGATCTGCAGCTGATTCCATCAATTCTTGTACTTTACTTTCAATTTCGGACAAACATGACTCATCAACTTCAAAAACCAATTCATCGTGTACTTGCATTAACAAAGTCACTCGACCATTGCCTTCTTGTTCTATCCATTCGTCGACCAATAACATCGCTTTCTTGATGATATCGGCTGCAGTGCCTTGCATAGGAGCATTAATCGCAGCACGCTCCGCAGCTTTGCGACGCATACCATTACGTGATTTAATTTCAGGTAGGTGCAAACGACGTCCATAAATGGTTTCGACATAACCCCGCTCAGCAGCTCGACTACGTGTATCTTCCATATACTGCATGACACCAGGATAGCGTTCGAAATAAGTATCCATATAATGTTGGGCTTCACCGCGTGGAATACCAAGCTGTTTTGCCAAACCAAAAGCACTCATGCCATAAATCAAGCCAAAGTTAACGGCCTTAGCTCGTCGACGTTGCTCACTCGTCACATTATCAATCGTAGTGCCTAGTATTTCAGCCGCTGTAGCAGCGTGAATATCTTTTCCATGCTTAAACGCATCCACGAGTGCTTTATCGCCAGAAAGATGCGCCATAATCCGCAACTCGATTTGCGAGTAGTCGACTGCCATGATCTTGCGGCCATGTGGCGCAACAAAAGCTTGGCGAATACGACGACCTTCTTCATTACGCACTGGTATATTTTGCAAGTTTGGATCGGTAGAAGACAAACGTCCTGTGGCTGTGACCGCTTGGTGATACGAAGTATGAACTCGTCCAGTTGCCGCATTAATCATCTTCGGCAATTTATCAGTGTACGTGGACTTGAGTTTCGCTAAACCTCGATATTCGAGAATCACTTTAGGTAATGGGTAATCTAACGCAAGTTCTTGCAGAACTTCTTCGTTAGTGGAAGGAGCACCTGACGGTGTCTTCTTCACAACAGGTAATTCCATTTTTTCAAATAGAATCGCTTGTAACTGCTTAGGTGAACCTAAATTGAATTCCTGACCTGCAATGTCAAACGCCTTTTGTTCTAGTTCATCCAATCGTTGAGCGATTTCTTGCGATTGAGCACCAAGCAACATGTCATCAATCAAGACCCCTGCTCTTTCCATACGAGAAAGCACAGGCACTAATGGCATTTCAATGTCTTGGTATACTTTTTGTAAAGCTTCATCTTCTTCAATAAGCGATTGCAACTGATGATGTAAACGCAAAGTAACATCGGCATCTTCTGCGGCATAAGGGGCGGCTTCATTTAAATCAATCTGATTGAAAGTAAGTTGCGCTTTACCTTTGCCTGCTACCTGTTCAAATGAAATACAACTATACTGAAGAAAGCGTAATGCTAAGCTATCCATGTCATGTTTGCCGCCGACGCTATTGTAGACATAAGACGCCAACATGGTGTCATGTTTAATGCCTTGCATATGAATATCATAACGCGCTAAAACACTCGCATCATACTTCAAGTTCTGGCCGACTTTCGCCAAATTTGCATCTTCTAGCAACGGCTTAAGCTGGGCTAATACCCAATCACGATCTAATTGCTCTGGCGCATCTAAATAATCGTGAGCAACAGGAACATAAGCAGCTTTTCCTTCTTCAATTGCAAAAGAAACACCGACTAAATTCGCTACCATGTAGTCAAGGCTGTCAGTTTCCGTATCAAAAGCAAACTCTTTCGCAACTTTTAGTTTTTCAACCCACTGATTAAATTCATCTTTGGTCAGTACGGTTTGATATTGGCTACGGTCTATTTTTACTGCAACAGATTCAACCGATTTTTTTTCTGGATCACTGTAGCGACCCGCTCCGGATTTTTCATCAGCGACAACAGTACCATCACCACCATCAAGTAACTCAGTTAACCAAGATTTAAATGCCATTTGACCATAGAGCTCAACCAACCGATCTTTTTCTGGCGTTTGCTTAAGTAGCGATTCTGGAGAAAATTCCATCTCGACATCGAGTTTAATGGTGGCCAATTCGTAAGATAAGTAAGCGTTCTCACGATTGTCTTCAAGTTTCTTCGCCATCGTTTTTGAACCACGGAAACCTAAAGGTTCGATTTTATCTAAATTGGCGTACAGTTCATCTAAACCACCAATGCCTTGTAATAAGGCTAAAGCCGTTTTTGCACCAACACCAGGAACTCCTGGAATGTTATCGACTTTGTCTCCCATAAGCGCAAGGTAATCGATGATCAATTCAGGTGGAATCCCAAACTTATCGATAACCCCTTCACGATCCATCACGACATTTGTCATGGTGTTAATTAAAGTCACGTTATCATCAACAAGCTGAGCCATGTCTTTATCTCCGGTACTGATGAGTACCGGCATACCTGCTTTCGATGCTTGGCTTGCCAACGTACCTATCACATCATCAGCTTCAACACCTGACTCACAAATCAGAGGTAAACCTAATGCCTTAATAATGTTATGTAACGGCTCAATTTGGCAACGAAGATCGTCAGGCATTGGTGGGCGATTGGCTTTGTATTCCGGATACATATCATCGCGGAATGTTTTACCTTTTGCATCAAATACGACCGCAATACGATCTGAAGAAAATTGACGCATCATGCTGCGGACCATATTAACCACACCATATATGGCATTGGTTGGAATATCACCGTTACTCATCGTGCCTGGATAGGCGTGAAATGCACGATAGAGATAAGAAGAACCATCAATAAGAATGAGTGGGTTATCAGGTATGCGAGCCATAATTGTTTTGCTGTCCAAGTGAGATTATTGGTTAATGGGTAAGGATGCCACGACTGCTGCTTGGTTTCCATGTCCTAGCTAGTTTTACTCAATAAGATCACGTTGTTCAAATATTCTGCTAAACAACCCCCCCCCTGTGGATAAGTCTGTTTATATTTTTTATCCACTGGTTATCAAACCGTCTTTTAAACATCAAAAATAAAAGCTATCTTGTTGTTTTTTAAATAAAAATAATTAGATCGATCTTTCTTTTTATGATCGTTCTTCGATCACACTTTGTGGACAAGATTTTTACGCTATCGATTACTAAGCTGGGATCGAGATCAGATCCTATTGTTTGAAGTTTCAACGATTAAAAAGTTTACGCAAACGGTTGGTTGAAGAATTTGATGGCAAACGCCAAATCCGAGGCATAAAAAAAGCGACATCATAAGATGTCGCCTAGCAATACAGGTTAAAGCCAAATTTAATCAGCTTCACCATAAAGCCTAAATTACACTGGAAGCAATGTGAGCAATGTCGTGTCAAAAAGAACTTCCGTGGATTTAGAACAAAAATTGTAACGTTACCGAAATAAGAGCTTAAGTTACTTTCTCGTCTAAACCGCTACGTCATTCCCTAAGACATGGTTAATAATAATTATTCTCATTTAATAGTCAACACCTAAATGAGAAAAAGTCTCATTATTTTTTAGAGCCATACCATAAAAGAGATCTTGCTCTCAATTATTCGTGATATGAATCTTTAAAACAAAAAACGGGCTGACTACTAGTCAACCCGTTTGTTCTATCTTTACCCGACGATAATGATTAAATAATAGAATTAGTCTCGTTTAAGGTACTGCGCTGTTTCCGCATTTTCTTGAGCTAACCATTCAGCAACATCTTTAGCAAAATACGTTAGGATTCCATCAGCACCAGCACGCTTAAAGCACAATAAAGATTCCATGATGGTTTCTTTCTCTTTCAGCCACCCATTCATAATCGCAGCTTTATGCATCGCATATTCACCAGATACTTGATAAGCGAACGTTGGCACTTGAAGTTCCGTTTTAACTCGACGAACAACGTCTAAATACGGCATACCAGGCTTAACCATGACCATATCGGCACCTTCGTTCACATCCATTGCAACTTCATGTAATGCTTCATCGCTATTAGCAGGATCCATTTGGTAGTTCTTCTTATCCGCACCTTTTAAATTGCTAGATGAGCCAACTGCATCACGGAAAGGACCATAGTAAACCGACGCATACTTCGCTGAATAGGCCATAATTTGAGTGTATATGTGTCCCGCTTCTTCTAATGCTTCACGGATTTTACCAATTCGGCCATCCATCATATCTGATGGAGCAACAACATCTGCACCTGCGGCAGCATGAGACAGAGCTTGCTTAACAAGCACTTCGGTTGTTTCTTCGTTCAGAACATACCCTGTTTCATCAATAATGCCATCCTGACCATGCGTAGTATAAGGGTCTAGAGCCACATCAGTAATAACCCCCATCTCTGGCACATGAGCTTTAAGCTCCCGCACAGCACGTTGCACTAAACCTTCTGGGTTATATGCTTCTGCTGCATCCAAGGTTTTCACATCTTGGTTCACGACAGGAAATAGCGCCAAAGCAGGCACACCAAGATTGGCTAGATATTGCGCTTCTTCAATAAGTAAATCGATAGATAAGCGATCAACGCCAGGCATTGATTCCACTTCTTCACGACGTCCTTTACCCATAAGCACGAAAACAGGATAGATAAGATCACTGACAGTCAGTGTATTTTCTGCAATAAGACGGCGGCTAAAATCATGTTTACGAATACGACGAGGACGACGGCCAGGGAATTGGCCTTGGATAGATATGGACACTAGACTCTCCTTCTTTATGACACGCACAGCACCAAAGATGCGGTGGTGGTTGAGCTTTATTTTGGAAGTGTTACCAAAATCATATCACTCTTAACTTTCTGTACCAGAGGAATAACGAAAAATCCTTCAATGATTCACAACGCTGACTAACGTATACTGCGAATAAATAACACCCAAGCAACGAGAGACCATCATGATAGATACTCATGCTCACATTTACGCTAAAGAATTCGATCACGATCGAGATGAGGTCGTAGAGCGCGCTATCGAACAAGGTATTGAACATATTCTGCTGCCGAATATCGACTTAGCGTCCATTGAACCGATGCTAGCAACAGAAGCCGCCTACCCAACTATCTGTCGTTCGATGATGGGGTTACACCCTTGTGACGTAAAACAGGATTATCAAACCACACTAAACAAGATGTTAGCATGGTTCGATAAGCATCCTTTTATTGCTGTGGGGGAAATTGGGATTGATTTATATTGGGATCAAACGTTTAAAAAAGAACAGGAAATCGCCTTTATCAGTCAAATGCGCTGGGCAAAAGAAAAACAACTTCCGGTAGTGATCCACACGCGTGACTCAATGGAAGAAACCTTACAACTGGTTAAACAAGAACAAGATGGCAATCTTCGAGGAGTGTTCCACTGTTTCGGAGGCAGCATTGAGGAAGCTAAAGCGATTAATGATCTGGGCTTTCACCTAGGGTTAGGTGGGGTCTCTACATTTAAAAATGGTGGAATGGATAAAGTGATTCCCCATCTGGATATGGATTACGTCATTTTAGAAACAGACTGCCCTTACCTCGCTCCGGTTCCGCATCGAGGTAAACGTAACGAGCCATCCTACACTCGCCTCGTGCTCGACAGAATTGTGGAGTTAACGCCTTATTCAGCCGAAGAAATCGATACGATTACGACCCGTAATGCCAAGCATTTATTTCAGCTTTAACTCCCAATAAAAAAGCGACCAATTGGTCGCTTTTTTAAATCTATATCCATTCTATTCTTCTGCGCTTTCCGCTTCATCATCTATCTCATCTCTTCTTGTATAGAAACGAGCAAAGAACAGACCAATTTCAAACAACAAGCACATAGGCACAGCGAGTAAGGTTTGTGAAATCATATCTGGAGGAGTTAAAAGCATACCAACAACAAAAGCACCGACCACGATGTATGGTCTCTTCTGTTTGAGGCTTTTTACATCTGTTGCGCCAGTCCAACACAATAAGATAATCGCAACAGGCACTTCAAAAGCGATCCCAAATGCCAAAAATAGAGCAAGAACAAAATCGAGATAACTGGTGATATCGGTCATATACTCAACCCCGCCAAGCGAAATAGCAGTAAAGAAACCGAACACAAGTGGAAATACGACAAAATACGCAAAGGAAACGCCGCAATAAAACAGTAATGAACTCGACATCAGAAGAGGAAAGATGAGGCGCCGTTCATGACGATATAAACCAGGAGCGATAAACGCCCATACCTGATAAAGGATATAAGGTACAGAAATAAATACAGCCACAATTAATGTCAGTTTAAGTGGTGTAAACAGTGGAGAAGCCACATCGGTCGCAATCATACTCGCGCCATGAGGAAGACGATCCACTAATGGCCTTGAGATAAACTCATAGATATTATTAGAAAAATAGACCAGTGCCAGAAAGACCACTAATACTGCTGCAACACTGCGTAATAAGCGATTACGCAACTCAAGCAGATGAGTGATCAGAGGCTGAGTCTGCTCATTTTCAACTGAAGACATTAGAACCCCATAGAAACGGATCAAAAAGAGTTACCCTCAAACTACAGGTAACTCTCTAATAAAGGATTAGTCGGCTTTGTCGGTAACAGTAGATGAAGAAGCTGTTTTTTGAACGGTAGCTTCTTTTTCATCGGTTTCAGATGACGCTTCCGGCTGATTTTCATTTGCATAAGAACGCTGAACGTCTTGGGCTGATTTCTTCAGCTCATCCACCGTTTTTTGCAAGTCGGGAGAAAGGTCTTTCATCCCCATTTTTTCAGCTTTACGTAAATTCTCTTGTAACTCTTGAATCTTCAATTCTTGAGAAAGCTCATCCTTAACGCTATTCGCCATACTTTTCGCCGCACTAACAAATTTAGCAACGGAACGAATCGCATGAGGTAAACGTTCTGGACCGAGAACAACCAGAGCAACAACGGAGATTAATACCAGTTCCCAAAAACCGATATCAAACACTATCTATGCCTGCTCTTTATCTTTTTTAGTTTCTGCTGTGGTTGCAGATGCACTGTTTTGCTGTTCAATGTTTTTTGCTTCAAAATCTGCATCTTTCTTCGCAGCGTTAGAGTCTTCGTCTTCCATTGCTTTTTTGAAACCTTTAACAGCGCCGCCTAGATCACCACCGATGCCGCGTAGTTTTTTAGTGCCAAACAGCAGGATCACGATGACAGCAATAATAAGCAGTTGCCAAATACTGATTCCACCCATTTTCTATACCTCGGGTTATTACTTAACTGATTAATGTCTCGTTTAGCGGCGATAAGAGCGCCAGCTTAACAGCCAAAATAGAATACCGACTGTCCCACTACCTAAAGCAATTTGTTCCAAATTACTCGTAAACAAAATGGTAGAACAAACGATAAGTGTTGCACCCACACCAAAAAGAAATTTACCGGTTGCGTGTTGTCGCTTACTGTCTCGATATCCTTGGTAAAGCTGGTCGATGCGCTGATTCATCACTTTACCTTGTTTGAGGCTATCATAAAGTAGCTCTGGTAGCTCGGGTAATTTTTCCACCCAGTACGGTGCACGTTGTTTGACAGCATTTATTACTGCCTGAGGTCCAATTTGCTGCCTCATCCACTGTTCTAAGAAAGGTTTTGCCGTCTCCCACAAATCTAATTGCGGGTACAACTGGCGACCTAAGCCTTCCACATACAGTAAGGTTTTTTGCAAAAGAACTAACTGTGGTTGAACTTCCATATTAAAACGACGTGCGGTATTAAACAAATTCAATAACACATGACCAAAGGAAATTTCACATAGAGGTTTTGCAAATATAGGTTCACAAACAATCCGAATCGCGACTTCAAATTCATCAATGTTGGTGTCAAAAGGCACCCAACCCGAATCAACATGTAGTTGAGCCACTTTACGATAATCACGATTGAAGAAAGCTAAGAAGTTCTCGGCCAAATACCGTTTATCTTCGTTATTTAAGGTACCGACAATCCCACAATCGAGACCAATCCATTGTGGATTGTCCGGATGCTCTGGGCAAACAAACACATTGCCAGCATGCATGTCAGCATGGAAAAAGCTGTCACGAAATACTTGTGTGAAGAAAACACTGACACCACGCTCAGCGAGTAACTTCATATTCGTGCCATTGGCTTCTAACGTAGCAAGATCTGAGACCTGTATACCGTAAATACGTTCCGAAACCATGACAAATTGAGTGCTGTAGTCAGTATGTACTTCAGGAACATAAAGCTCTTCACTGCCTTCAAAGTTACGTCTTAATTGAATGGCATTGGCCGCTTCACGGCGCAAATCCAATTCATCTAACAGAGTTTTCTCGTATTCACGAATAACTTCAACGGGTTTCAAACGACGCGCATCTGGGACCGCTTTTGCTACAATACGAGCCAAGCGATACATCAGCTTAATATCGGCATCGATAACGGGTTGAATATCAGGGCGAATGACTTTTAATACAACATCTTGACCTGTTGCTTTCAGTTTCGCTGTATGGACTTGAGCGATCGAAGCTGACGCTAGCGGATTGATATCAAAATCGTCAAACCATGTGTCGATAGGACCACCAAGTTCAGACTCTATACGCTGTTTAGCCAATTCGCCATCAAAAGGAGAAACTCTATCTTGTAGCTGAGCAAGTTCATCTGCGATATGGGGGGGAAACAGATCACGTCTAGTTGACATCATCTGTCCCAACTTAATCCAAACAGGCCCTAACTCTTGTAAAGCGAGGCGTAAACGCTCACCTAATGGACGATCGGAGTGCTTATTTCTAATCCAGAATAGACCTTTACGGGCCAGTAACGGCGCCTTGGTTAACTCATGATTAGGTAAAAGCTCATCCACACCATATTCAAGTTGCACCTTAATGATGTGATAAAGTCGTTTCATTTCTGACAGGGTCATAGAGTTTCCAACAGTTGTTGAATTTTTGCCTCAACACGAGCAGCCTGGCTTTTCACTTCATCCACTTGATCGCAAAAATCGGCGATTTCTAGAGGTGCTGGTGCAATGCGCCACTCTTCCGTCAACACTTGCCCAAAATGTGCGTTGTGCTTATTCACACGATCTTGCACAAATTGGAAAATATCTTTGGAGCCTTGCACGACAGAATGAGCAACAACATCGCCGGTCACGCGAGATAACCACTCTTCAGGATTCGGCTTACAATCAGTCATCAACTGCGCGAATTTTTGCGCCAACTGAATATCGCCGTCTAACACCACTTTATCTTGCTTAATCAACTGTGTGATATTCGCCTGCTCTCGCAATTGTGGTAATACCGACAAATGTAGTGATAGATAGCAATCAGGCTGACCTTCATAGTCAGATAACACATCAATCTGCTGACTAAATATAAACGTCAGGGTTTTATTTATCTCTTTAAGGTGCAGCTGAATCACTTGACCTTTTAGTCGTGCTAAACGACGAACCAAATCTGGGTTATCGTTTATCAGAGTGTTAAGCGATGTTTCGATGACAGCTGTAACCAAAGGTACAAATGGCATAAGGCAACCTTAAAATTTATAACCACGGTGCAATGCAACGATCCCACCAGTTAAATTGAAATACTGCGTTTGTTCAAAGCCTGCGTCGTCCATCATCCCTTTCAACGTTTCTTGATCTGGGTGCATTCGAATCGATTCAGCCAGGTAACGGTAGCTTTCAGGATCGTTAGCAATCATTTGCCCCATTCTTGGTAAAATATGGAATGAGTATGCATCGTACACTTTTGATAAAGGTTCAAAAACAGGTTTAGAAAACTCTAAAATCAATAAACGACCGCCTGGCTTCAGAACTCGAAACATAGAACGAATTGCTTTATCTTTGTCTGTCACATTACGTAGGCAAAAGCTAATGGTAATGCAGTCAAAGTAGTCATCTGGGAATGGCAGTTCTTCTGCATTCGCTTGTACATAGTGGACATTGCCAACAATGCCATGATCACGCAGCTTATCGCGCCCTACATTCAGCATTGAGTTGTTAATATCAGCAAGAACTACATGACCTTTCTCACCAACAATACGAGAAAATTTAGCGGTTAGGTCCCCAGTACCCCCGCCCAAATCGAGAATACGCTGGCCAGGTCGAGCACCGGCACAATCAATCGTAAAACGTTTCCATAACCGGTGAATGCCACCAGACATCAAATCGTTCATGATGTCGTATTTGGTCGCAACTGAAGTGAATACTTGGGCTACTTTGCTTGCTTTTTCTGATTTATTAACGGTTTCGAAACCGAAATGCGTTGTTTCTTGAGTCTCTTCTGAGTTCGAATTTACGCGGATGTCCGTCATTTCTTTTCCTCTTAGGCACAAGAGCCTAACTATCAAACTGCGACTGGGGATGAGCTAGTTTACTTTATCCGTTGCCTGATGTCTTTCCGACAACGTATTTTCCTCATTCGCATCAAATTGAGAACGCTCAGCAATGCCGCTGCGAATAGAGCGTTTGATCTCTACTCCCAACTGCTTAAAACTTTCGGCCTGACGAATCGCATTCCCACGACCCGATACCAGCTTATTCATGGCGCCCTGATAATTTTGGTTAGCTCGGTCAAGCGATGTCCCCAAGCCTTCCATGTCTTCTACGAATAAACGCAGCTTATCGTACAACTTACTCGCTCTTTCAGCGATAATTTGTGCGTTTTGATTTTGCCGTTCATTACGCCATAGGTTATCAATAGTACGCAATGCAACCAATAGCGTTGTCGGACTTACTAAAATAATATTTTGCTCCATCGCATCATTCACCAAACTAGGATCGGCCTGAATAGCGACTTGGAACGCGGGTTCTACCGGAATAAACATCAACACATAATCCAGTGTTTTGATGCCTTTGAGTTGATGATAATCCTTCTGTCCTAACCCTTTTATATGACTACGAATTGAGAGCAAATGATCACGCAAAGCGCGTTCACGCTGCTCATCGGTTTCCGCATTAAAATAGCGTTCATAAGCGATCAGCGTCATTTTAGAATCGATGACGACTTGTTTATCGTTAGGTAAATAAACGATCACATCCGGTTGATAACGCTTACCGGCTTCGTTTTGCAAACTTACCTGTGTTTGATATTCATGGCCTTCACGTAATCCTGATTCCGAAAGCACTCGCGCTAAGACGACCTCACCCCAATTCCCTTGCTGTTTATTGTCACCTTTTAACGCTTCGGTCAGATTGACCGCTTCTTTCGCCATTTGTTCATTTAAACGCTGCAAGTTCTTTAATTCATGAACTAGGGTATGACGCTCTTTTGATTCATGATTAAAGCTATCATTGACTTGCTTTTTAAACCCTTCCAATTGCTCGCGTAGCGGATTCAAAATCCCAGCCAAGCTTTGTTGGTTTTGTTGATCAACTTTGGCCGTTTTTGCTTCAAACAGCTGATTAGCAAGGTGTTCAAACTGCTGCTTTAAACGTTCTTCCGCTCGTTCTAGCAACGCCAATTTTTCTTGGTTAGATTCCAGCTGCTGTTGATGACGAGCTTGTTGTTCGTGTAATTGAACTTCCAGTTGGGCCTTCTGTTCACGAGCTTTATTTAAATCATCGGCATATTGCTGTCGTTCTTGTTTAACTGCTTCAAAATAACGCAGCTTTTCCAATGCTGCCATTACCTTACCGTGTGATTGTTTCAATTCATATTCAGCACGATCACGCTGACTATCCAAGTCCTCAAGCTCTTGCTGAGCCTCCTGAAGAGATCGTTTAAGCTGTTCAACTTGCTGCTGGTGCCAATGCGTTTGGCTTTCAAGTTGCTGTTCAAGCAGTTGTGACTTTAACTGCAACTTTTGCTTGATCCACCAGCTCGCAACACCCCCTGCAACAGCGGCACTAACTAGCGAAGACAAAAGCGTGAGTTGATGTTCAATGATCCATTGCATAATGACTGCTTACCCAGTTGTATTCTCTGTTGAAAATGGTATTTCCATACTGGATAAATGTCCAGTTTGTCGCACGATAAATCACCCTATAGACTAGATTTACTTACTTTTATTGGAACTCTTCTCATGAATGAACGCCGAGCCATCGGGCTGGGGTTATCTGCGGTGCTATTATGGTCAACAGTTGCAACTGCGTTTAAGCTAACTTTGGCTCAATTTACGCCTGTTCAAATGCTCACAGCAGCAAGCATTGTTTCTGCTCTTGCTTTAATCATTATTTGTCAATGTACCGGCCGTTTAAAACAGCTTCCTGCAACCTTTCTCTCTAATCCATGGTATTACTTATTGCTCGGATTAGTGAACCCTTTGGCCTATTACGTCACTTTATTCAAAGCCTATGATTTATTGCCAGCCTCTCAGGCTCAATCCATCAACTACAGTTGGGCGATTACTTTGACACTCATGGCCGCTTTTTTCTTAGGGCAAACGATTCGTAAACAAGATTGGATTGCATGCGTACTGAGTTATATCGGTGTGATTGTCATTGCCACCAAAGGCGATGTGTTGAGTCTTCAATTTGACAGCACCTCAGGTGTGGCCTTAGCGCTGTTCTCCACTTTACTATGGTCTGGTTATTGGATTCTGAATGCCAAAAATAAAGCTGACCCCATCATCAGCGTGTTATTAGGCTTTTTAGTCGCAATTCCATTTGCGATCATGTTAAGCCTTTACGAAGGTTCAGATTGGCACCATATCAATGGTGAAGGCTGGTTAGCTGTTACCTACGTGGGGCTATTTGAAATGGGTATTACCTTCGTTTTATGGTTAAGTGCTTTAAAAAATACCAATAACACGGCCCGAGTCAGCAACCTGATTTTTATATCCCCTTTTATTTCTCTGATTCTATTGGCCACCATCATTGGCGAAACCATCCACCCGTCAACATTAGTGGGGTTAGTGATGATCATTTGTGGTTTGGTTATTCAGCAATTCAAAAGTAAAAAAGCCTCTCAAGAAGCACCGTCTCAAGGGTAAAGAAAAAGCAGCATGGGTGACCAATGCTGCTTATTTCATTCTTCGATGTCGATATTATACACGTTGAAAGGGAATGACCATTCCAACCGTGATTGAGCTTGATCTAGGCTCGTTGATGAAGCTCTGAATCCTGCATCTTGAGGTCATTTGGGTATATTAGGTAATTTGCTCACGATAGAGCTTAGGACTAACCCCGGCTTTACGTTTGAATACACGAGAAAAATAGAGTGGATCGGAATACCCAACAATACGACCAATATGGTTAACTGAATAGTGAGTGGTCACTAACAGCTGCTTGGCACGGCTAATACGCTGATCATCGCGCCATTGGGTAATGGTCATCTTCATCTCATCACGAAATAGATGCCCTAAGCGTGAAGGCGACAAACAAGCATGGGCAGCAACATCTTCTAAGGTGAAATCTTGATTTAAGTTCTGTGTCATGTAATTCATTGCTTCAATCACACGTGGATCAATGGGCTTAGTTACCACGTCTGGTTGAACGGTTTTACATCGGATTAAAAGCTGCTCTAATAAATTGATTGATAAGTCATTGCGATATGGCAAATCGGACTTTGCGGTATATTCAATATCAATAAACAACTCTTCTAATGGCTGGGTCACCGACAATGGTAATCCTTGAGTCACATAGACACCATTCACTTCTGTTGGCCAAGTCAGCCAATCATTCCAAAACGCACGAGGTCTAAAGTAGACCCAACGATGGAACCATGAAGCACTATCAGCACTACGCTGATACAAGTGAGCCGCACTTGGTGGGAAAAGTAAAATATCTCCGGCACGTACTTTGAACTCGTTTTCGCCAGAGAAAATAGACCCTTCACCTTTACTAGTAAAGTTAATGATGTAGCCTTTCATCCCATTAGGTCGTTCGATACGAAAATCGAGTTCATCCCCCTCAATAATAGGAGTCAGTCCGGCGACGAGATGAGCGTCAAAGTTATAACCCGGTTTTAATGGATCGGTGTTCTGCATACCAAAGGCTTCGTTGATGTTTATCGCTAGTGTATGTTGCACATCGACCAATTACGATTTTCTAGTTCACATTTTATCTAACACAATCCATTGAGTTGCTGAAAATGCTTCCCTGAACAGGTCTGTACTTGCAGACTGAACTAAAAAGTCGCTCGGCAAGCCGTGTCGTCGTCGATGCCAATGATGATTTACTTCTGGTAAAGGAGTGCTTAGTTGACCCACTGGCGATAAATCTTTGGCGTGAACCTCATGACGAATTTCAAGTCGCGTGGGAATACTATTGCGCGCCAGGTACTCTATCACTAGAGCCCCTTGATGGAAGTAGTAATTCATGTTTATGGAAAGCTGATCGACATGACTTATTTGCCCCCACTGCTCTACACGATCAGCGCGGTGTCGAAACTTCCATTGAACAGACTCTAAATTTATCGGTTGTCCATTATTTTCAATGATTAACCGACCTTCAAAAACAAGCGTATCACCATGCACAACCTGAAAAGTCGTCGGAGTAATCCGTGCGACTCTCAGCTGCCAATGATTTTGTGCAATGGTGTAGCAACGATTGGGAGCTGATTCCTCACTAACCAATTTTACTACCTCAAGCCGATAGCCCCTTCTCAAATGAGAAAGGGCTAAGTTTACTTATACCAATATTAAATCAGTATTTAGATACCAGATGCTAAACGGTAGTACATGCTATTAGCTTTCAATTCAGTTTTGAACTGACGAATGTTAGTGTTTTCATCGATGACCACCATTTCCATACCCAGAATATCGGCATAGTCGCCCAATGTATCTAAGGTCACTGCTTGAGTGTAAACAGTATGGTGAGCACCGCCAGCATGAATCCACGCAGCAGCTGCAGTTTGGATATTAGGTTCTGGTTCCCATAGAGCATGTGCAACTGGAAGTTTTGGTAGGTCTGCAGGTGGCTCAACGGTATTGACCTTGCTAACCAACATGCGGAAACGGTTTCCTAAATCAATAACAGACACTGCCACGGCAGGCCCCGCTTGTCCAGAGAAGAGTAAACGAGGAACTTCACAACGAACACCGATAGTGTGTGTATGAATTTCAAGACGAGGCTTAGCTGCAGCAATCGATGGACAAACTTCCAACATGTGCGCGCCTAAAATTTGGCCGCGACCACCAAAGTTATAGGTGTAATCTTCCATAAATGAAGTACCGCCAGACAAACCTTGAGCCATCGTCTTCATGATGTGAGTCATCGCAGACGTTTTCCAGTCACCCTCACCGCCGTAACCATAACCTTTTGACATCAAGCGTTGGGTTGCAAGGCCAGGTAAGCTATCAATACCGGTTAAGTTTTCAAATGTATTGGTAAAGGCTTTCGCACCAACAGAAGTCAGAAAAGCTTCCATACCTGCTTCTAAGCGTGCTTCTTTTTGCATGATTTTCAGCAAATCACTGTCGTGCAGTAATTTGGGATCCATAACATAAGTTGATGCGTATTCATCTAAAAGACGAGAAACATCAGCGTCAGAGACAGAATTCACCGCTTCAGAAAGCTCACCTAAACCGTAAGCATTCACTTCATAACCGAATGCAATTTGTGCTGAAACTTTATTACCCTCAGTAACCGCTACTTGACGCATGTTGTCACCAAAACGAGCCACTTTTAGGTCGCGACCTGCTTGTTTACCTACGGCGGCACGACACCAGTTATCAATTTGATGGTGAACTTCAGGATCTTCCCAGTGGCCAACAACCACTTTGCGATCTAAACCTAAACGAGTACCAATGAAGCCAAATTCACGGTCACCGTGAGCACTTTGGTTCAGGTTCATGAAATCCATATCAATGGTATCCCAAGGGAGAGCTGCATTGAATTGAGTGTGCAAGTGTAAGAAAGGTTTGTTCAGTTCAGATAGACCGGCAATCCACATTTTTGCTGGAGAGAAAGTGTGCATCCAAAGTACTAAACCAAGACAGTCTGGGTCATTGTTCGCCGCACGACACACACCTAAAATTTCATCCGGTGTTTTTACAATGCCTTTTTCTACAATAGGCACTGAAATAGATTCAGCAGAATTCAAACCATTGACAATAGCACCGCTATCTTTAGCTACTTGTTGTAATACTTCAGGACCATAAAGATGTTGAGAACCGGTCACAAACCAGACTTGTTTATCATTAAATACTTTCATAACTTTCCCTTAATTATTTTTTATTGGATGAGGACTGTCCGTAATAAGCATTAGCGCCGTGTTTACGTAAGTAATGCTTATCCAGTAGGGCTTGATTGATATGATCAACGTTGGAATTTATCTGTAGGGTTTGCAGAGCCATGTCTGCGACAACTTCCATCACAACAGCATTGTGAACCGCTTGTGCTGCGTCTTTACCCCAACTGAATGGACCGTGCTCTTTAACGATGATTCCAGGAATAGCGGTAGCCTCATTATCACCAATAGTTTCAACAATGACTTTACCGGTGTTGTATTCGTAATCATCTTTAATTTCTTCATTACTCAACGCACGAGTACACGGAATATCACCATAGAAATAATCCGCATGTGTGGTACCAAGAGCAGGAATAGGTTTTCCAGCTTGAGCCCATGATGTCGCGTGTGATGAGTGAGTATGAACAACACCACCTATCTCAGGGTAAGCGCGATATAGCACAAGGTGGGTTGCGGTATCTGAAGAGGGTTTCAAGGAGCCTTCTACCACGTTACCTTCAAGATCAACCACCACCATGTTTTCTGCTGAGAGCTCGCTATACGCAACACCACTCGGTTTAATGACAACCAAACCTGACTCTCGATCAATCGCAGAGACATTGCCCCACGTAAACGTCACTAAATGGTGGCGTTCAAGATCCATATTGGCTTGCCAAACCTGATGGCGAAGTTGACGTATACGCTCAAAATGAGCGCTACGGGGGTTATTTAGCACTGCATGTTCAGCCATTGCTACGCTCCTGAGATAAGTGGAATTCTTCGATTTGTTCGATATGACGGCCTAACTCACGATAGGCACCATAACGTTGCTCGCGGCGCTCTTGAGTTGCTGAGTTAGGTTGATAAGTTTGACAAATAGGACTTGCCATCACTTTTTGTGCGGTTTCGCTATCTGGGTGCACACCCGCAACGACCGCCGCAAATATAGCCGCCCCCAAAGCACAACATTGTTCAGAGCGAACAATCGCTATTTCACGCCCAATAACATCAGCACACATCTGCATCACAAACGGTGATTTTTGAGAAATACCGCCAATGGCAATCACACGATTGACGTCCATGCCTTGGTCCACAAAGCAATCTACAATTGCTTTTGCACCGTGAGCAGTCGATTCAACTAATGCCGAGAAAAGAGCGGGTGCACTAGAGCCAAGATTTAACTCGGTTAATGCACCTTTAAGGCGCTGGTTCGCGTACGGAGTACGACGACCGTTGTGCCAGTCCATAGCTAATGGGGAGGTGGCTTGGACTTCGTAATTTTGTGCAGCATCTGCCAACAGAGGAATTAATTGGTCTTCGATGCCTTTCACTGCTTCTGCTTGGTCTGGATTTTGCGCGGCCCACTGCTGCAACGGCCACATCAAAAGATTTTTATACCAAGCGTAAATATCACCAAATGCAGACTGACCTGCTTCAAGCGCGGTCAATTGAGGAAGCGCACTCCCCTTCACTTGGCCGCAAATACCATGGATAGTTTTGTCACCAACTTGGTCATGATCGACCATCAAAATGTCACAAGTAGACGTGCCAATAACTTTGACTAAATCGTGTGCACCAGCACCAGCACCGACAGCACCCATGTGACAATCAAACTCACCAATTGCAACAGCGATCCCTTCTGGCAAGCCAAAACGCTCAGCCCACTCAGCAGATAGACGGCCAGCTTCTTCATCGGAGGTATATACGCGTTCGAACATACGATCGCGCATCCCACTTAAAGTTGGAGATATTGCAGTCAGGAATTTTTCATCAGGTAGGCCACCCCAGCTTTCATGCCACATCGCTTTATGACCTGCGGCACAAATGCCACGACGGAAGCGATCAGGATGCTGGTTACCACTGATCAGCGCAGGAATCCAGTCAGCAAGTTCTACCCAGCTGTAGGCATTTTTTGCGATTGAGTCATCTTGTTCACTGATCCAAGCTGCTTTTGCCCAGAACCACTCAGACGAATAAATACCACCGATATATTTGGTGTAATCAGGGAAATCGTTGCCATGAGCTAACTCATTGATGAGTTCTGCTTTTTCAACAGAAGTATGATCTTTCCACAACACAAACATCGCATTAGGATTGTTTTCAAATTCAGGAAGAAGCGCGAGAACATTACCATTCTTGTCGATAGGTGCAGGGGTAGAACCTGTAGTATCAACACCAATACCGACAACAGATTGTGCAATCTGGGCTGGTACTTGTGCCAACGTATCCTTGACTGCACTGGTCATCGCTTCAATGTAGTCTTGAGGGTGATGACGAAATTGAGACTGTTCAGGGTTACTGTACATACCTTTCATCCAGCGCGGATAGTAGGTAACTCCAGAGGCGACTTCTTCGCCATTTGTCGCATTAACCAATAATGCACGTACAGAATCTGAACCAAAATCAAGACCGATAACATGAGCTTGATGTGTAGTGAAAGTGTCCATGACAGCTCCATCAATGGTTGGAATTGCTATTTGTTATAACCGCGCCCCTTCCGTTCAGCCATGAATCAAGCTGCTACAAGTATGGATAAAAACGCCACAAGACAAATTCCGTGCGTTAGCTTAAAAAAACCACCAAAAATATCCATTTGACCAAGATCACACAAAAATGACGCTAATATGCGACAAAATGTCATGTTCGTGAACGAACATGACTATAACGAGATCCACTTCATATCTATCCTAGCTAAATGAATGGACAAATTCGCTACATTTTTTTGCTGTGATTTCTATCACTACCCACGTGCCACAGCAGTGTAAATAATCACCAACGGAACACCCTACATTCCTAAAAATGGATAAATAATAATGAAACTAAAAACCCTACTTACTACTGCAGCGTTGTCAGGGTTAACCCTACTCAGCGCTTCTGCCAGTGCCTTTTCCCTATTTGGCTCTGACGATGACACAATGAAACTTGGTTATTTGGTCAAACAACCAGAAGAACCTTGGTTTCAAACTGAATGGTCATTTGCAGAACAGGCCGGAAAAGACATGGGCTTCGATGTCGTTAAAATGGCAATTCCTGATGGTGAAAAAACGCTAAACGCGATAGATACCTTAGCGGCCAGTGGTGCAAAAGGATTTGTTATTTGCACCCCAGACCCAAAACTCGGCCCTGCGATCATGGCCAAAGCCAAAAGTTACGATCTCAAAGTGATCACTGTCGATGACCAATTCTTAAACGCAAAAGGCCAGCCGATGACTAACGTGCCTTTAGTGATGATGGCCGCTAGCCAAATTGGTTATCGTCAAGGTGAAGAATTAATTAAAGAAATGAAACACCGCGGCTGGGATCAATCTTCAACAGGTGTCATGGCGATTACCGCTGATGAATTGGATACAGCCCGTCGCCGTGTCGATGGTTCAATAAAAGCGATTCAAGAGTCCGGTTTTCCTGCGAATCAAATTCACCGAGTCCCAACCAAAACCAATGATATTCCAGGCGCTTTAGACGCCGCCAACTCTTTGCTTGTCCAGTATCCGAGTGTCAAACAGTGGTTAGTCGTCGGCATGAATGACAATACCGTTTTAGGCGGTATTCGTGCGACTGAAGGTCAAGGATTTAATGCCAATAACGTCATAGGAATTGGTATTAATGGTGTCGATGCAGTCAATGAATTAGCCAAATCTAAACCAACTGGTTTTTATGGTTCTCTGCTACCAAGTCCAGATGTGCACGGTTATAAAAGTATCGAATCTCTCTATAAATGGGTTCACGACGGCGTCGCGCCGAAGAAGTTTGTTGAGGTCACAGACGTGGTGCTCATCACTCGTGATAACTACAAACAAGAACTTGCAAAAAAAGGCTTGTAACTCTCTTAGCATCAGCAAACGTGCTGATGCTAAGTTTGCACACATAGGAGAGATGGTATGAACAACTCCCCCTCATTTTTAGAATTTTGTCATATTTCCAAACACTTCCCTGGCGTGAAGGCACTCACTGATATTAACTTTCGGGCCAATCGCGGCAGCATCCATGCTTTGATGGGTGAAAATGGTGCGGGTAAATCCACATTGCTAAAAACATTAAGTGGCTTGCACCAACCGACAGAAGGCCACTTAAATATCGATGGTCAACAATTGGTATTTCATAGCGCCAACGATGCTCTCGACCATGGTGTCGCGATTATTTATCAGGAGCTCAACCTAGTTCCTGAACTTAGCGTGGCGGAAAATATCTACTTAGGCCAACTTCCAACCAAAGGCGGACGTGTTGATTTTGATACGTTAAATGCCATGGCTAAAGAACAACTACAACGTCTTGGTGAACATTTTGATCCATCTCGTCCGTTGAAGGAGTTTTCTATTGGTCAGTGGCAAATGGTCGAAATAGCCAAAGCTCTGAGTCGTAATGCTCAGATTATTGCCTTTGATGAACCCACCAGTAGTTTGTCACAACGTGAAATTGAAAACCTTTTCACTGTGATTAGAGAATTGCGTGATGCAGGCAAGATCATTTTGTATGTGTCGCATCGAATGGAAGAAATATTTACTCTATGCGATGCGATCACCATTTTTAAAGATGGCACGCTTGTGCAAACATTCGACGATATGTCCCACCTCACACATGAGCGTTTAGTCGAGCTCATGGTAGGGCGTGAAATTAACGATATTTATAACTATCGTGCGCGACCTTTAGGTGAAAGCGGATTACGAATCGAAGAATTTCAAGGACCTGGAATTACTTCTCCCGTTTCACTCGATATTCGTCAAGGTGAGATTTTAGGCTTATTTGGTTTAGTCGGAGCAGGTCGCACAGAATTAACCAAATTAATCTTTGGTGCAGAAAAACCTACCGGTGGCCAACTCTATCTTCACGACACCCCTATCTCAATTCGTAAACCAGAAGATGCGATTCGAGCCGGCATTACCTTATGCCCGGAAGATCGCAAAAGAGATGGTATCGTGCCGATCCTTTCGGTGGCAGAAAATACCAATATCAGCGCACGCCCATGGCATCTAAAACTCAAAAGTTTGATCGATTTTTCTTGGGAAGAGACCAACGCAGCCACTCAACGTAAAGCACTCAACGTGAAGGCCGCCTCCCTCGAACAAAAACTGGGCGAACTCTCTGGTGGCAACCAGCAAAAAGTGATTCTTGGCCGTTGGTTATCAACGGCGATGAGTGTCATTTTGCTTGATGAACCTACCAGAGGTATTGATGTCGGGGCGAAATCTGAGATCTATGAGCTGATTTTTAAGCTGGCTGAAAATGGCGTCACGGTACTCGTGGTATCGAGCGATCTCCCCGAGGTCCTCGGCATATCCGATCGCGTGCTCGTAATGAAAGATGGGGGCGTATCAGGAGAACTACAACGCAACCAATTTAACGAACAAACTGCGCTTCGCCTCGCTATGTTAGGCGAAGAGAAAACAGCGGCGTAACCAAAGGAAGAACCTTATGTCTATTTCAAGTACATCGAAAGTGACACAACCTGAAGAAAAATCGCACCGATTTAATCTTGCTCATATCTGGGATAAATTCGGTATGTTATTGGTTTTTGCAGGGTTATTTTTACTCTGCTCCCTGTTTGTGCCCTACTTTGCTACCTTCATTAATATGAAAGGTCTTGGCCTAGCCATTTCTATGAGCGGTATGGTGGCCTGTGCCATGCTATTTTGTTTAGCATGTGGTGACCTCGACCTTTCTGTCGCTTCTGTGATTGCATGCTCGGGAGTTGTGACAGCCGTTGCCATCAATGCCACCAGCAGTGTCATTCTCGGAGTTGGCGCCGGATTACTCTCTGGTGTTGCTTTTGGTCTACTCAATGGTTTTGTCATTGCCAAACTGCAGATCAATGCACTGATTACCACTTTAGCAACTATGCAAATTGCTCGTGGTCTTGGCTATATCATTTCAGATGGTAAAGCGGTGGGTATTACTGAGGAGAGCTTTTTCACACTGGGTAATTCGTCATTTATTGGGGTCCCAACGCCCATTTGGCTTACCATCGTTACCTTTGCCGTGTTTGCATTTCTGCTTAATAGAACCGTTTATGGACGCAACACATTAGCCATAGGGGGTAACGAGGAGGCCGCAAGACTCGCAGGTGTTAATGTTGTAAAAACCAAACTGATTATATTCACTATGTCTGGTTTTATTTCTGCCCTTGCTGGCGTCATTCTCGCGGCTAGGATGACTAGTGGTCAGCCAATGACATCCGTCGGCTTCGAGCTCGTCGTGATCTCAGCTTGCGTTTTAGGTGGGGTTTCACTTAAGGGGGGAATTGGTAAAGTCTCATATGTCATTGCCGGTGTGCTTATCTTAGGTACGGTAGAAAATGCAATGAACCTACTAAATATGTCACCTTTTGCTCAATATGTAGTGCGCGGTGCCATTTTACTCGCAGCGGTTATCTTTGACCGTTACAAACAAAAATCTCGTGCTTAACGGCTAACTCTAGTCACGAAAATAATCATCACGGTAAATCAACCAAAAGCTCTCTGTCACCTCTCGCAGAGAGCTTTTTTATCACCTTTAGCTATAAAAATATTTTTGTGAACAAGATGTTATTTTGTTTGCTATTAAAATGGACAATATCGCTAGCCAAAATATTATGTGACAAATCTCGCCATCAGTAGACCTATTTCGACATACTCTCACATGGAAACAAAATATTATAAAGAACTACCCTAACTATTATTTTAATCCGTGAAACAAACATCCATTAATTAAAATATCGATATATACCTTTAAATTTAAAAATAATTTAATGGTAAAAATAATATAAGTATTTTAATCAGGATGAGAATATAGGAACATCAATATGTTAAAACCACTAACTCTGGCCCTCGCGATCAGTTCGTTATTGATGTCTGGTGCGTCGATGGCAAATAACCTCACCGTGGGTTTCTCTCAAATTGGTTCAGAATCTGGCTGGCGGGCTGCTGAAACATCCGTAGCAAAAACGGAAGCAGCGAAGCGAGGAATCACACTAAAAGTTTCAGATGCCCAACAAAAGCAAGAAAACCAAATTAAAGCTGTTCGATCCTTTATCGCTCAAGGTGTCGATGCGATATTTATTGCTCCTGTAGTCCAAACTGGCTGGGAACCGGTGCTTGAAGAAGCCAAAGACTACGATATTCCAGTGTTCTTACTTGACCGTACCGTTGATGTCGATGACAACTCTTTATACATGACCTCTGTTGCCGCTAACGACGTACTTGAAGGTGAAGTTGCCGCTCATTGGTTGGTTAACAAGGTCAAAGATAGAGACAATTGCAATGTTGTAGAGTTGCAAGGCACCGTTGGTTCAAGTGTGGCAATCGAGCGTAAAGAAGGGTTTGATAAAACCATTAAAGACGTTAAAAACATTCATGTTACCCGTACCCAATCTGGTGAATTTACCCGTAGCAAAGGTAAGGAAGTTATGGAAAGCTTTATTAAAGCGGAAAATAATGGCAAATCAATTTGTGCTGTATTTTCTCATAACGATGACATGGCTATTGGTGCAATCCAAGCAATTAAAGAAGCAGGGTTACAGCCAGGAAAAGATATATTAATTGTCTCTATTGATGCCGTGCCAGATATATTCCGCGCCATGTTAAAGGGTGAAACCAACGCCACTGTAGAATTAACACCAAATATGGCTGGCCCAGCTTTCGATGCATTAATTTCGTATAAAGAAAAAGGGATTATCCCTCCGAAAAAAATAGTCACTAAATCTACTCTTTTCTTACCTAAAGATGCCGCAAAAGAGTTAGAAATTAAAAAGAACCTTGGGTATTAAAACCTAGTTACCACGTTGTTTATTGATTATTTGGTTACCACCTCATATGCCCATGCATATGAGGTGTATACGGAGTCGTTACCATGTCCAATCCAGAACTGGTACTCAACGCCAAGCGTATCTGTAAAACTTTTCCGGGCGTAAAAGCGTTACAGAACGTCGACTTTTCTTTGCGTAAAGGCGAAATTATGGCTTTGCTAGGAGAAAATGGCGCGGGTAAATCTACGCTAGTCAAAACCCTCACTGGGGTATATCACAAAGATTCAGGGGAGATTTTGTTAGAAGGTCGCCCTATCTCACCGCAAAACACTTCGGATGCTCAACACTTAGGCATTGGGACTGTCTATCAAGAAGTCAACTTGTTACCCAACATGTCAGTCATGGACAACCTGTTTATTGGTCATGAACCCCGCCGATTTGGTTTTGTAGACCGTAAATCCATGGAAATAAAGGCGAAAGAGATTGTAACTAGCTATGGTTTACACATTGACGTTTCTCTTCCTTTAAATCAGTTTTCCGTGGCTATACAACAAGTTATTGCCATTGCTCGTGCCATCTCAATGTCGGCAAAAATTTTAATTTTGGATGAACCAACTGCGAGTTTAGATGGTAACGAAGTCAACATGCTGTTTGATATCATGCGCCAACTTAAAGCACGTGGTGTCAGCCTGATTTTTATTACTCACTTTCTTGATCAAGTTTACCAAGTGAGTGATCGGATTACCGTACTGCGTAACGGCCAGTTGGTCGGTACCAAAGAAACAGCAGACCTACCACAGATCGAGCTGGTAAAAATGATGCTTGGTAGAGAACTCGAAGAGAATGCCCTCAAACGTGCAGGAAAAACCACTTGGCATGATAAGCCTATTATTCAATTATCTGATTACGGTAAAAAAGGGACTATCGAACCATTCAACCTTGCAGTGCATGCAGGAGAAATTGTTGGTTTAGCTGGGTTATTAGGCTCAGGCCGAACTGAAACTGCCCAAGTCATTTTTGGCATTGAAGCTAATGATTCTGGCCAATGTAAACTGCAAGATAACGTAGTATCTATTCACTCAGCACGGCAAGCGTCTCACTTAGGACTCGGCTATTGCCCAGAAGACCGCAAAACCGACGGTATTATTGGCGCGGCGTCAGTACGAGAAAATATTATCTTAGCTCTTCAGGCTCAGCGTGGATGGTTCAGGCCATTGTCGCGTAAAGAGCAGGAACAAGTAACCGAAAGGTTTATCAAACAACTTGCCATTAAAACGCCGAATATAGAGCAACCTGTCGAATTTTTATCTGGTGGCAATCAACAAAAAGTCTTATTGGCTCGCTGGCTACTCACTAAGCCAAAATTCTTAATTCTCGATGAACCCACTCGCGGTATTGATGTGGGTGCTCACGCTGAGATTATTCGATTAATAGAAAGTTTATGTGCAAACGGGTTAGCTCTATTAGTTATCTCTTCAGAACTTGAAGAATTAGTCGGCTATGCCGATCGAATTATCGTGCTGAAAGACCGAAAGCAAGTGGCAGAAATTACCACTGAGGATCTATCGGTACCCGCCATTATGCAAGCTATCGCAATGTGAGGTGAACGATGAGTATTTTAACCCGATCTACTTTGCCCAAGTCGGGGCACAAGCCTCTGCTCCATCTTCCCAAAGGCACACCACAAATCGCAGCATTGGTTTTGCTGCTTTTAGTGAATAGTTTTATTGCAGATAACTTTTTTTCTATTCATATCCAAGATGGACGGCTCTTTGGGAGCTTGATTGATATTCTCAACCGTGGCGCTCCCGTTGCTTTACTAACGGTGGGAATGACGTTAGTGATTGCGACAGGTGGCATCGACTTATCGGTAGGTGCTGTGATGGCCATCAGTGGCGCAGTTATGGCTAGCATGGCCCACCAAGGTTATGACCCTACTGTTATTCTACTCTGTGGCCTTGTCGCCGGAGCCTTGTGCGGTTTATGGAATGGTCTTTTAGTCGCTATTTTTAAAATTCAGCCCATCGTCGCCACGCTTATTTTAATGGTGGCAGGACGAGGGATTGCCCAATTAATCACCAAGGGCCAAATCATTACCTTTACCAGTGATACGCTTGCTTGGTTTGGCAGTGGCACATTGCTGTATTTCCCCACCCCTGTATGGCTGATGTTATTTGCAGCACTTGCTGTGTGGGCATTAACTAAGAAAACCGCTCTCGGATTATTTATCGAATCCGTGGGGATTAATATTCGCGCAGCTAAGAATGCAGGATTACATACACCAGCGATCGTCATGTCTGTGTACGTTGTCAGTGGTGTCATGTCAGCCATTGCTGGGATCGTCGTTGCGGCAGATATTCAAGGTGCTGATGCCAACAACGCGGGCTTATACCTAGAAATGGATGCGATTTTGGCTGTGGTTATTGGTGGAACCTCATTAATGGGCGGCCGCTTTAATCTCTTTTTAGCCCTAATTGGTGCCTACATCATTCAAAGTATTAATACCGGTATATTGCTTTCCGGCTACCAACCACAATGGAATCAGATTGTTAAAGCTGTTGTTGTGCTTGTCGTACTGGTCTTGCAATCTCCAGCGGTTATACGTGCGATTAAAGGGAGAATGAAACATCATGATTAAACGTCATTTCCCACTATTCATCACCATTTGTGTGTTCCTACTGGGCTATTTTTTCTGCGCGCTGCAATTCCCAGCATTCCTAAGCACGCGAGTGATTTGTAACATACTAACAGACAACGCTTTTCTAGGTATATTGGCCGTTGGCATGACCTTTGTCATTCTCTCTGGTGGCATCGACCTATCGGTAGGCTCTGTCATCGCTTTTACAGGCGTGCTCATTGCGACACTGATCAGTGATTTTGGCATTCATCCTTATCTTGCCATGATTATTGCTCTTATACTGGGAGCACTATTCGGTGCCTTTATGGGATGGATCATCGATACCTTAAAAATACCAGCATTCATCGTCACGCTGGCTGGGATGTTCTTTCTGCGCGGAACCAGTTTTCTAATTTCAGAACAATCCATCCCAATTCAGCACCCTACTTACCGAGAGCTATCTCGAACAATCTGGCATATTTTTGGCGGTGGTCGCTTAAGTTTACTGGCTGTCATTATGCTATTTGTTGTCTTAGCAGGCATGTTACTTGCCCATCGGACTCGTTTTGGTAATAACGTCTATGCCATTGGTGGTAATGCAACCTCTGCTTCACTCATGGGCGTTCCCGTACGTATGACAACCATTGGGATTTACACCCTATCCACTACCTTAGCGACATTAGCAGGAATCGTATTCTCCATATATACCTCCGCTGGCTATCCACTCGCAGCAGTGGGTGTGGAATTGGATGCAATCGCAGCCGTAGTCATTGGTGGCACGCTATTAACTGGCGGGGTCGGTACCGTTTTTGGCTCCTTGTTTGGTGTATTAATTCAAGGGCTCATTCAAACCTACATCACCTTCGATGGCACACTGAGTTCATGGTGGACCAAAATTATCGTCGGTATCTTGTTATTCAGTTTTATCGGAATGCAAAGACTGCTCATTATGATGACGGAAAAACGCAAAGTCGTGCACACCACTCAAACACTCAATGCAGGAGCTGGCTAATTAGCGCGCTTAGACAATGAAAGCCTTACGTTAACAATCTTTATTATTGTTTCCCCTCTGGTTTCAAGAGTCCGCTTGCCAGGGGGGCTTTTTCTTGCGTGAATAGAAGGGGGAATTTGAGGAAAGATATTTTTAGGTAAGTAAGTCGTCACAATTCATTAATATTGGATTCTTTAGCAATCAATCGCTGCGCTGCTCAGGTCGACGCCAAATAAAGTAACTACCAATCAACATACCACTTGTCGCCGTCACGATAACCCATATCGGTACCGGATGAACGATAAGAATCACAAAACAAATTAACATTGAAATCGCAGACAATATTTTGTTTTTTCGCGAGATAACTTTACCATTTTGCCAATTCTCAACCATATCTCGAAAAAATGGCTTCGACATAAGAAAACGATGAATAGTCGGAGAACCCTTCGCAGATGCCCATGCACAAAGAATGACAAACTCTGTTGCTGGCAATCCGGGGAGCAGAATACCAGCAAAGGCAAGCCCCAAGCTGACTATCGCAATGACTTTATACATCCATAATTTCATTCACTCTACCTGTCATCCATGAGCAGTCATATGCCACCAGTATAGATGCTCCACTTCAACAGCGTGCCAGAACAGTGATGGAAAATGACCGATGGAGCAACATGATTTGCTTTAATTGTGATGTATTTAAAGTAATTGAAAACATGATGACCATGAAAGAGTTCATGACCATCAAATGAAATATTAGCGGGGATCTTATGCTGTTTGATGCTGTTTAATAGCGGTTACACAACGAGCGACAACATCATCAAAAGAGCCATCAATGCTGACTTCAATAACATCCGTTTCTTCAATCGTGGGCTTTTCTAACGTTTCGAACTGGCTCTTCAATAATTCAATTGGCATAAAATGGTCCTCTCGAGCCAACATCCGTCCTTTTACCAATTCAAAATCACCATATAAATGAATAAACGTCAGCTTACTATTTCCTTGACGAATTTGGTCGCGATACTTTTGACGCAATGCGGAACAAACAATGATGCCTTCTTCGTGTTTCATTTCAATGCTAAACACCGCATCATTAATTCGCTCTAACCACGGCGCTCGATCATCATCGTTGAGTGGATGGCCAGATTTCATTTTAAGAATATTCGCTTTGGGATGGAGATCGTCACCATCAATAAATTTAGCTTCTAATTGACGGGCAACCGCAGCACCAATCGACGACTTACCACAACTTGAAACGCCCATAAACAGGTAGCTGTTGCCTTTTTTCTCAGCAGTCACTTTATTGACCTCTCTCTCATTTCCAATCTTTGTTGGTTTTCATCGTAACACGTTACCCGTAACATGTTACCGGTAACCTACAAAAATGTGAACAAACTAACATACAAACAAAAGGTAAACTTATGTCTGATCTAACATTGATCTTGACGGCAATAGGCTCAATTGCACTGCTTCTTTTTCTCGTAATGAAAGTGAGGCTTCATGCCATCGTTTCTCTGATTCTGGTATCAATGCTTGCTGGACTTTTTTCAGGAATGAATCCCGCGACTATTGCCGATACCATTCAAAAAGGCATGGCAGGAACACTGGGGTTTGTTGCTGTTGTCGTTGCCCTAGGAGCAATGTTTGGCCGCGTAATGGAAGAAACAGGCGCGCTTGATCAAATTGCTCACACACTATTAGGTAAATTTGGACATAAAAAAGCTCACTGGGCAATGAGTCTGACCGGTTTTATCTGCGCCCTGCCACTGTTTTTTGACGTTGCCGTCGTGTTACTGATTGGTATTGCCTTTGCGGTAGTGCGCAAAGGTGGCGGCAGTGTGATGAAAATCGGTATTGCCCTTCTTGCTGGTATCGCAGCATGTCAGGCATTTTTGATTCCTGCTCCAGGCCCTATTCTCGTCGCATCGCAGTTACATGCAGATTTTGGTTACATGATTCTTATTGGTTTGCTTGCAGGTATTCCAGCCATGATCTTAGGTGGACCAATTTTTGGCAGCTACATTGCTAAGAAAGTGCATGTAGAGCTTCCAGAACACGAGCAAGCAGACAACCAACAACGTGAAGGCGAAACAATTCCCTCGTTTGCTTTATCGCTTAGTATTGTCGTGTTTCCTTTGATCTTAATTGGTTTAAAAACCATCGTCTCTCGTTTTGTCGATCCCAACTCTTCTCTGCATGACTGGCTGACATTGCTTGGTCACCCATTTACCGCCATCTTGCTTGCCTGCTTACTAGCTTTTTATGTGTTGGGGGTGAAACGAGGAATTGCAAATGACAAGATCATGGATATCTGTGGTAGCGCCCTACAACCAGCAGGTGTCATTATCTTGGTTACTGGTGCTGGCGGCGTATTTAAACAAGTATTAATCGATTCAGGTGTGGGGGCTGCGCTAGGTAATACCCTTTCTGGATCTGGACTACCTATTGTTGCCTTAGCCTTTATTTTGGCTGCAGCAGTGCGTGTCATTCAAGGTTCCGCAACCGTGGCAATGCTAACGGCCTGTGGATTGATCACACCAATGTTAACCGCCCTACACTTGGATGGCGCACAGCTAGCTGCGATCACCATCGCAATTGGCGGTGGGGCAATTGTATTTTCTCATGTAAATGATTCGGGTTTTTGGTTGGCAAACCGCTATTTAGGATTAACAGAGAAGCAGACTCTGCAAAGCTGGACTATTATGGAAACTATCATAGGCACCACAGGCGGGATCGTGGCAATGCTGGTATCGTTTTTCTTATAAACAAATTCTAATAATGATAAGTGCTTTGAGACTTTAATCAGTCGATAAACACGCTCCACAACTTACCGCACGGTTAGACCTCTCATTAGCCGTGCGGCTTTTCTTCAAAATAAGTTCGATATATTACGTTCTTAAACTTTCCCCTAAATCAATCCGATAACCTAGATTAATGATTGATTTTTCAACCTCTTTTCCTTCGAGGCGTTCTAGTAGTTCTGTAGCTGAAATACGACCGATTTGCTCACGAGGCGTAACAACGCTGGCCAATTTCGGTGCCATCGATTGCCCAATATCATGACCGTGGAATCCGGCGACGCCGATATCTTGAGGAACACGTATGCCCTGGCGCTGACACTCAAAAATAACCCCAGCAGCCAAATCATCATTGGTACAAAAGAAACTATCTAAATCTGGGTATAACGCCAAACTCTTGCGTAATAAACTCGCACCAAGGGAAAAAGAAGAAGCATCGTCAGTCGTCACCACTCTCGGCGTCAGTTCTGCACTGCGCATCACAGACTCGTATCCATGCATCTTTAGCTTGGTACGAACGTCCATACGAGCTCCTAGATAGACAATATTGCGATGACCTTGAGCAATCATGGCTTCCACCATCTCTTTCGCAGCTAGGGTGTTATCAAACCCCACACACTGCTGCATAGAAGGAGAAGCGATATCCATCATTTCAATCACAGGTATGCCCGCAGTTTCAATCATACGAACTGTTCTAGGTGTGTGGTAACTTTCTGATAATAATAAGCCGTCGATATTGTATGACAACAAAGAAGCGACCCGCGCCTCTTCCACATCGGGACGATAACCATAATGAGCAAACATGGTTTGATAGCAAAACTTACCCGTCACCTTTTCAATACCACGAATCACTTCAGCAAACACTTGGTTGGTAAGCGATGGCACCAATACACCAATGGCACGACTGCGCGATTGAGCTAAAATTTCTGGAGCTCGGTTAGGAATATAACCACACGATTCCAACGCGTTAGCAATCCGCTCGCGTGTCTTTTCCGATACGCGATTTGGATCTTTAAGATAACGGCTGACCGTCATCTTAGTGACACCGACTTGATCTGCTACATCCTGTAGCGTTGGTCTACGCTTTTTGCTCATAAATTTTCATTTTTAGTGTGAATCACAGGTAACTTAGCTAACCATATGAATAACCACATATTCATTGTAATTGATGAATCATATAATAGTTTATGCTTTACAACCAGTCACCGCCCCACAGGGGTATGTTTAGGCGCAATTTATACCCACTGGCCGGCAACATAACCGCTTGACCATGCCCATTGGAAATTGTACCCACCTAACCAGCCGGTTACATCCATGACTTCGCCAACAAAGAACAACCCTTTTACTTTGGTACATTCCATGGTTTTAGAGGAGATAAACTGAGTATCCACCCCACCTAACGTCACTTCAGCAGTGCGATAGCCTTCTGTACCATTAGGTAACACTTGCCAGTTTTCTAGTGCTCTAACTACTTGTTCTAATTGCTTCCCTTGAAACTGCTTTAACGGCTTATCGACTAGTAATTTACGCTCAATAAGCACCTCAACCAAGCGTTTTGGTAACACGCGAGAAAGCGTCGTTTTTAGTGTTTGGTTAGGGTGCTCTGCTAATGCTTGTTGTAAAACAACCTCTAAATCAATATTGGGAATCAGGTTCACGCTCACGGACTGCCCAGGCTTCCAGTAAGAAGAAATCTGTAATACAGCAGGGCCAGATAAACCGCGGTGAGTAAAGAGTAACGCTTCCTTAAACGTTTTACCTGATTGGGCTGCGATTTCGCTTGGTACCGCAATTCCAGATAATTCTGCAAACGCCTCTTTATCTTCTTTGTGCAAGGTAAATGGCACTAAACCGGCGGAGGTTGAGATGACTGGCAAATTAAATTGCTCAGCAATTTTGTAACCAAACGGTGTTGCTCCGAGTTTTGGCATCGATAGACCACCCGTTGCAACCACCAGCGACTGACAAACGATTTCACCTTTGTTAGTGGCCAAAACAAACCCACCGTCATCGATGGTCTGTATTGCTTCAATATCCACTTGGTATTGCTGCTCAATATTAGGTTGTTCGCACTCTTTAAGTAGCATGCTGACAATATCTTTTGCCGATTCAAGGCAAAACAACTGGCCATGATCACGTTCTTCAAACTCAATACCGTACTTACTCACCATCGAGATAAAATCCCAATTAGTGTATTGAGATAAGGCGGATTTGACGAAATGAGGGTTTTGGCACAAGTAGTTTTCTGCAGAAACGTCATAGTTAGTGAAGTTGCAGCGACCGCCACCAGAAATCAAAATTTTCCGGCCCGGCTTTTTCGCATGATCGAGGATCAGCACCTTTCGTCCACGCTTTCCTGCTTGCGCTGCGCACATTAAACCGGCTGCGCCAGCACCGATGATAACGACATCGACTTGTTTACTCATGCCTTAATACTCTTAATCAACCATAGAGAAGAAACAAAAAAGGATGTGCGATGCACATCCTTATAATACGTGAGGCCTGTATTCTAACGGCAAATCTAATGCTTTCCAATCTCTGGCTAAAGAATAAACGCAGCAACGGTGGTAACCACAATTAAAGCAACACAAAGAATAAATAACTGACGAACCCGATCGCATTTTGCCGTAAAGAGTTCATCATGATGATGAGTATATTCCTTGCTTTTGATGTAATAGTAGAGGCGCACTTGTTTAGATAAGTTGCCTTGTGGTGAGAAGAAACCTCGACCATCGACTTGTTGATACAGTAATGGATGCACGTTACGCATAATGTATAACAGAGAACGCAACGCACTTAAGCATCGTGCTAAATTAACTGCTGTTACAAAAAGCAACGCAAATAGAATGATGTCTCCGCCGATCATCTTTTCCTCCCCACATCTTTACATCAGACACCAAGAGAAAAAGACAATCGCCGAATTTGGTCTTTTACTGCTTACTACTCAGCAGAGGTATCTGATTGTGAAGATGAGCTAGCTTTTGCCAATTCTGCTAGATCTTTGTCGATAAAGAATAGAGCCTTACCGTCTTCACCAACAAGTTCTAACTTGTCTAAAATGCCTTTAAACAGTTTCTCTTCTTCATGTTGCTCTGCAACGTACCACTGAAGGAAACTAAATGTTGAGTAATCTTGGGAAGTGAATGCGACATGAGCAAGCTTATTGATGTTCCTAGTGATCATCTGCTCATGTTCATAGGTCTCGCGAAAAACGTCACCTAAACCTGCATAATCATGTTTTGGCGCTGCAATCGCTCCAAGGATTGGCAAAGCGCCGGTTTCACTTACATAAGTGAAAAGACGGTGCATATGCTCCATTTCTTCCGCTGCGTGTTTACGTAAAAATTGAGCTGCACCTTCAAATCCTTTGTCTTCACACCAAGCACTCATTTGTAAGTATAGATTGGATGAAAAAAATTCTAGGTTAATTTGCTCATTCAATTGATCAATCATGGCTTGCGCTAGCATGAAAAGCTCCTAACTCTCTGTTTCGATTTAATTCAAACTATACCATGATCATTTAGTAATGTGCGCAGCTAATATGACCAATAATGAATATCTCACTTAATTTATGAACTTATTCTTTTGAAAAGAAACTTATTATTAAGGCGTTGAATCCCATGCCAAACCGCCATTTAAGGTATATGAGATCATCGCTGCAAAAAATTCATAGCACTAGTGATAGGCTTAAGACAGTCACCTACAAGGAGATAGCATTATGAGTTATCAACACATCTTAGTTGCCGTCGATCTTTCTGAAGATAGCAAAGTTATAGTCGACAAAGCGGTGGCGCTGGCAAAGCCTTTGAACGCGCAACTTTCTTTTATTCACATTGATGTGAATTATGCTGAGCTGTATACCGGACTGATTGATATCAATCTTGCTGAAACTCAGCACAACTCTATGGAAGCATCTCTTAACCAGCTGCAAGAGTTAGCAAAATACGCTAACCACCCTATCAACCATACTCTTGTGGGGAGCGGTGATCTAAGTAATGAAATATGCGATACCATTTCTGAATTTAATATCGACTTGGTCATTTGTGGTCACCACCAAGACTTCTGGAGCAAGATTTTATCTTCAACGAAACAGTTGATTAATTGCACTCCTGTTGATCTATTAGTTGTACCATTTGTCGATTAGTGCAGTGCTCAGACACAATTGATATAAAAAAATCCCGCGTAACAAGAAATGTCCAACTTTATGGGGTCACTTCAAACTCGTGGGATTTTTTATATCGTTGAATACATCATTAATGCAGAGAAGAACCGGTATCCAGCAAATCAACTTGGGGGACTGGTGCTTGAGTTAATTTCTCAAACTTACGCTGCAGTTTCTGCTGTTTTTTGGCCAGTTTTTGCTGTTTCTTTAAGAGCTTATTTAGTTTTTTATATTGCTTACGCTGCTTTTTAAGCCCTTTCTTTGCCAGCTTAAATGCCTTTTTATTCGGAGTTGGCAGTACAGACTGTTCATCTTGCTTGGTATCAGCGACTTGTACCTGTGCTTTTTCTATGCGAATAGGCTTACATAAGTTCGCTTTGTTACATGACGAGCGCGCACATGAGCGACAAACATAATCCGAAGCAGCAACTAACTGGTTAATTTCATCCAATGAGAATGCAATCTCCTGGCGATTCATTTTACAAAAGCGTTTTACCATTACTGAATTACCCAAATACTACGAGATTCATAGACTGCCATCTCTTTTGAACATCCCTATCACAGAATCAACATCACCGTATTTATTCTGTCATCGATGATAAGACATAAACATCAAAGCGATTTTTCTTGGTTTCAATTGCCATCGTTGGTTTTTGCTCAGCCAACCAATCTGCGTAGTCAGGCCTTTTTACGACCACCCGTTTTGTCGCTAACGCTAACGCAGGCTCTAACAAACTGTCGGCATCATTATCAGCCCCAACCAAAGATTGAAAAACTCGCATTTCTTTTTTCACTAAAGCACTTTTCTTTTTGCCTTCTGGATGGGGATACATAGGGTCGAGATAAACCACATCAGGCCGCACAAAATTGTCGTCTTTCATTAGTTGAGATAAGGCATCATGACTAGATGCATGCAATAACTGAACGCGCTCTGTTACCCAATGACCAATATCTTCATCTTGCTTAGCGCGGTTAATACCATCATCTAACAGCGCAGCAACAACAGGATGTCTCTCGACTAACTGGACACGGCACCCCAGCGACGCCAGTACAAAGGCATCGCGTCCAAGCCCTGCTGTACCATCTAAAACTGTCGGCATTGCACCTTTATTGAGCCCTGCTGCTTTTGCAATCGCCTGCCCTTTACCACCACCGAATTTACGTCGATGAGCAACGGCACCTGAGGCCCAGTCAACATAGATAGCCCCTAACTTAGGTTCATCCAATTTACGCAGTTCTAAGCGCTCATCAGTTAATACCAAAGCAAAGTCACTTGTCTCGTCATGACATAGATTCCAGCGGCTGGCGAGAGCATCTAATTCACCACTTCGCCCTAATGATTCACTAATCAGTTGTATCTGCAAAAACGCACTCCAGTTAGAACCAATAACAACACGCGCAGTTTAGCGGATTTCTTAATGAATACCTATATTCTCCCAAACTAAACGGTTATCCGTTGGATAAAATAGATCTGAACATCGATATGAAAAACATCTAAACTCTCTAAAAATAAGGTTTAATTATTCCAATTGATACTACTCTGAACAAGGAGGTGTTAAGATGGTGAAACCGGTTGTTGAAATTGACAAGTGATAGGATGAATAGCCCAGTGACAGCAATAAAACTCGATGATCTTGATAAAGCCATCCTAAAGATTTTAATGGATGACGCTAGAACACCGTATGCAGAAATGGCAAAGCAATTTAATGTTAGCCCAGCAACGATTCACGTTCGCATTGAAAAAATGAAAGCTGGGGACATCATCCAAGGAACTGAAGTCGTAGTAAATACGAAAAAACTTGGCTATGACGTATGTTGTTTTATCGGTATTAATTTAAATGCGGCCCGCGATTATCATTCTGCACTACAAAAATTAAATGCTCTCGATGAAGTTGTTGAGGCTTACTACACGACCGGAGCTTATAATATTTTTGTTAAATTAATGTGCCGCTCGATAGAAGAATTACAACACGTTTTAATCGATAAGTTGCAAGCTATTGATGAAGTTCAATCAACAGAAACACTTATTTCTTTACAAAATCCGATAAGCCGTAATGTGAATCCATAAAAAACCCCAAGTAATATTTGGGGTTTTTTTATAAAATTAATTAAGAGACTTATTTATTATTTAGGTATTTCAATAGTTCATCTGCAGAAATACCTTGTTCTGCTAGTTCTTTTGCTAGCACACCCACCTGTTCATCTTTTCTTGAATCAATCACTTGTTGAAATTGATAAACTAAGTCACGCAAAATGCTTATTGGCACTTGTTTAGCAGCACTGCGAACACGTTCACTACTCTGATTACCTAATTCACTCAGAAGTTTGCCAAACATAACCTTTTCTGGCGACTCATCAAGTTGTTCTAAAATTCGAGCCATTTCGTAGGTTGTAAGAGACATTTATTATGATTCCAACGTAATAATTAATAGGAACATTAAAGCCATTAATATATTAATGGTTTTAACTTAATTAAATAATCGGGAAGGTAATTTACCTTTCCTAAAACTAAGGCTCAAGCACCCATTGATGCCATTTACGTCCCACACCAGAAAACATAATTAATAAGGCGGGAACAACAAGCCACATCTGTATGGCAATAAGCCAATACGGTGTCATTTCTAAGTTTTGCACTAGAGCGACAATCAAACCAGACCCGCTCATCTGGAATAGCCCTAGAAGAGCAGCCGCTGTCCCTGCTTTATCTCCGAATGGGGCTAGCGCTTTACCAGCGGCAGCGCCAAGAATCCACGCAAATCCAACCGATGAAATAAATATAGGCAACATAAAACGAAATGCAGTCTGATCAGACGATAATATTACCATTAGAACACCTGATAGACCTATTAATAATATACCGAACGTTATCGACCGATGAGTTCCTATTTTATCCATCATGGATGGCGCTGTTAAGCAAGCAACAATATTAACGATAGCATTAATTCCGAACCAGAAAGTGAATTGGTCCATGGACAAACCGATCTGCTGCATTAGCACTAGAGGTGCAGAAGTGACATACGCCAAAATAACGCCCATTGACAACATACACAACCCTGCATGGAATAAAAATGAAGGATTTTTGATAACATCCCAATATCGAGTGAGATTAAATGTCGATAAACCGCTTTGCTGAGAAGGATTGGTTTCGCGTAAACTGAACCACATTAACGAACCTGAAACGAGCGCAAAACACACCATAAAGGAAAAATTAGCCCGCCAACTATAATGCTGAGTTAACCAGCTCCCCAGAATTGGGGCTAACGCAGGAATAAAACAGATAGCACCGTTCAGATAGCTGATCATCTTGCCACTTTTTTCAGGGCCAAATACATCTCGAACAGTCGCAAAGGCTGCCACAGTTGTCGCACATGCACCAAATCCTTGTAATAGACGAGCAGTAAGCATCCATTCCATGGTCTGCGCGCTCCATGCAAGTAATGCACTGGCAGAATAGATAACCACCCCTGTCAAAGCAACATGGCGACGACCAAAGCGATCCGCTAATGGTCCTGCGAATAGCTGGCCAACCCCCATGGTAAACAAAAAGCATGTGATTGTGTATTTTGCCATCGCATGTTCCACGTGAAACGTAGAAGAAATCAATGGTAAGGCTGGAAGATATATATCAATCGCTAATGGACTAAATAACACTAATAACGTCAGAAGAATCATCTGATACTTGGTGTTGGTTGCCGTGTTTTTTCTCACAGGCTGAGCTCCTAAGATAACTAAAGTAGGCGAAGTGCTGGCGCATGATAGTCGAATGATGTTATGAATAACAATGGCATATTGTCATTCCTATTATTCCTAATTGGAAATTCATATGAAGGTAGAAAAACTCGCGCGTATTGACCTAAATTTATTGGTCTGTCTTAAGGTGCTTACCGAAGAGTTAAGCGTTACCAGGGCAGCAAACAGACTCTACTTAAGCCAATCAGCCGTCAGTAAATCTCTAGCTAAACTCAGAGAACAATTTGATGACCCTCTCTTTATTCGTACTTCTCATGGGCTAAAAGCGACACCCACCACTATTTACCTAAAACCTAAATTGGATGCGCTAACCCATCAAATTGAACTCATTACACAACCCATTGAATTTGATCCATCAACCAGTGAATATCACTTCCAACTTGCAGCGGTAGAAAGCGTTTATCCCTTATTACTTCCTCATTTTTTACCTGCGTTGTTCCAACATGGTCCAAACCTTAATATCAGCACTCACGCTTGGAATAATGACACTCTACAAAAATTGCAATTGGGGGAGCTGGATTTAGGTATCATAGGTCGAGATGTGGATATTAACGATTCACGAATCACACTACCCATTCCAGAAAATATATGTTCAGAAGAGATCTATCGAGATACGCAAAAATGTGTCGTACGCCGAGGACACCCTATACTTGATCGAGAATGGAATTTGGAAAGCTACCTATCAGTGCGACATGTTCAAGTTCGTTATGATGGCAATGACCGTTGGCTACTGGACTTCCGCCTGGCTGATTTAGGACAAGAACGAGATATCGGTATCACCGTACCTGATCATAATAGTGCGGCAATTTTGTGTACTTATACCGATTTTATCTTTACCGCTCCCAGTCATTTCACTCGAGCAATCGCCAAGCAACTCGATCTCGTTGAACTCCCCTTGCCTATGGACTTTCCTCCGATGGCTTATGCACTATTTTGGAGCCAAGAAAGAGAAAACGATCAAGCGCTAATTTGGCTAAGAAAACTGATAAAGGGAAATACAGCACATCTGCAACACAATCATGATAAATCCTAGTTGTACTCGCAGTGTTGCCAATTGCACCCGATCTGCAAAAAGAGTAGCTTATACCTTCTGGTCACAGACAACCCATACATAATAGAGATCACTAGATCTCAATGCATTTATAGTCATAAGGACTGTCTTTAAAGGATATTTTCAGATGCAACCATCTACTTCACAACGTGTCGAAGCGCTTCGCGACTGGATGACACAACATCAACTTGACGCGATCATTATTCCCCATGAAGACGAATATTTGGGTGAATATGTCCCTGAACATAACGAACGCCTGCAATGGCTGACGGGATTCACTGGCTCAGCTGGTGCCGCTGTGATAACTAAAGATAAAGCGGCTATTTTTGTTGATGGTCGTTATACGGTTCAAGTTCGTAAACAAGTACCAGCAAATTTATTTGAATATCGACACCTTGTCGAAGAACCTTATTTAGAGTGGTTACTTAAAGAACTTCCTGCAGACAGCAAAGTTGGCTTTGATCCCAAAATGCACCGAGCTAGCTGGCTGACAGCGGCCCAAAAAACACTCGGAGGCGAACTAGAATTGAGCAGCACTGCGACCAACGCAGTTGATGATCTCTGGTTAGACCGCCCTGCACCCGTCGTATCACCGATGCGTCTTATGGGCGATGAGTTGGTCGGGACCAATAGTGCTACCAAACGTAAGACCATTGCCGATATTCTTAAAAAGAAAAAGGCAGACTGCGCGATTTTAACCGAGCTTGATTCAATTTGTTGGTTATTGAATATTCGTGGTCTCGATGTCTCGCGCTTACCGGTCTTGCTTTCTCATGCCATCATTTACAATGATTCTCGCGTCGACTTCTTCCTCGATCCTGAACGTGTTGCAAATCACTTTGATGAACATGTGGGAGAAGGCGTCCAAGTTCATCATCCTGAACAATTGGCCAGTACTATCGCTAAGTTAACAAGCAAAAAGGTTATCGTAGACCCAGCCACCAGCAACGCATGGTTTACGCTTTCTTTGCAAAATGCCGGTGCTGAAATCATTAATGATGCCGATCCATGTTTAATGCCCAAAGCGGCAAAAAATCCAACCGAAATCGCAGGTATGAAGGCATGTCATATTCGTGATGGCGCAGCTATGGTGAAATTCTTGTCATGGTTAGACAAACAAGTAGAGTTAGGTGTAACGCTTGATGAAGCCATGGTATCAGATACGTTACAAGCATTTAGAGAACTAGACCCTACACTAGCAGACCTTAGCTTTGACACCATTTCTGCCGCAGCAAGTAATGCCGCAATGTGCCATTACAACCACATCAACCAGCCAAAGCCTGGCCAATTAGAACTCAATACGCTCTACCTTGTTGACTCCGGTGGTCAATATATTGATGGAACAACCGATATCACACGTACAATCGCCATCGGTAATATTTCTCAAGAGATGAAACAACAATATACGTTAGTTCTTAAAGGACACATTGCGCTAGCAAAAGCACGTTTTCCGAAGGGAACGTGTGGGCATCACCTCGATGTCCTAGCACGCCAATATTTGTGGGCTAACGGTTATGATTTTGACCACGGCACTGGTCATGGTGTGGGTCACTTCCTAAGTGTTCACGAAGGGCCGCAACGAATCGGCAAAGCGGTGAACAACTTTCCGTTTGAACCGGGAATGGTGCTATCTAATGAACCAGGTTATTACCGTGCAGATGGTTTTGGTATTCGTATCGAAAACCTTGAACTGGTTGTTGATGTTGAAACCAATGGTGATTTCAATGTTATGGGTTTTGAAGCGCTGACTCGTTGCCCTATAGATACTCGAGCAATCGATACAAACCTTCTCACTAAGCCAGAATTAGCATGGCTAAATGATTACCACCAAACGGTATGGGATGATGTTAGCCCACTGGTTGAAGGTGATGTTAAAGAGTGGCTAAAACAAGCAACACAGCCCTTATTGCACAACGATTAACTGCCCTTCATTCTTAATTCAATCCCTTAGTGCTTTGTGCACTGAGGGATTTTTTTTTTTGTATATAGCCAACCATCTCACCTCTAATAATTTAAAATTATTAAAAAATTTTACAATCACACATAACCTACTGATTAAAAATGCTTAAAATCACTTTTTAGACATAAAAATGACAACATTTCGTTAAAATTTAATTTGAGATCTAAACATTATATGCGTAAGCTTATATTTAATTAACCGTTCAATAAAAATTAAAAGGAATGGATATGCCAAAGGTTGGGATGCCTGAAGTACGTAAACCACAACTTGTCAAAGCAACGATGACCGTTATCGAGCGTGTTGGATTGCATGCTGCAAGTATTGCTTTGATCAGTAGAGAGGCAGGCGTGTCTACCGGCATCATTAATCATTACTTTGGCGGCAAGCATGGACTGCTTGAAGAAACGATGCGTGCGATATTGCGCGAACATTCACAAACGATAATGACAGCGTTGGCAAAAATACCTAAGCATGCCCATCAAGAGCGAATTAATGCCATTGTTGAAGCTAACTTCTCAGGTTTTCAAGCCCAAAGTGAAGTTGTAAAAACTTGGCTCGCTTTTTGGTCGTATTCCATGCATGACCCACAGCTATTACGTCTACAACGAGTTAACGAAAAACGCCTGATTTCACACTTAATGATAGAGCTCAAAGCATTACTACCTATCACTGTTGCACACCAAGTTGCACAAGGCATAGCAGCGTTAATAGACGGAATCTGGTTACGTGGGGCTTTAAACCCTTTAGGCATTAATACTCAAAAAGCCAAACTCATTATCACCGATTATTTAGAACAACAACTAGCGCATCGTGCGCTGGCAACTAATTAGGCTTAACAATGGAAATAGCATCTTTATACATTAATGGTGAAGCTCGCAAAGCGACATCTAACGAAACATTTACCACTCATAACCCTGCTACAGGCGAAGCAATTGCCGTCTTAGGTCAAGCCAGTGAACAAGATGTGCAAGATGCAGTTCAATCTGCACAAGAAGGCTTTAAAGTGTGGTCAGCTATGTCTGCGACTGAACGCAGCCGAATCTTGCTCAAAGCGGTAGCAATTTTACGCGAACGTAACGATGAGTTAGCAGAACTTGAAGTCTTAGATACTGGTAAGCCACTACAAGAAGCAAACTGTGTTGACATTGTTACTGGTGCCGATGTTATCGAATACTTCGCAGGACTAGCCCCTGCACAAGAAGGCGCGCAACAACCTCTTTCTGAGAGCCAATTTTTTTATACCCGTAAAGAGCCTTTAGGTATCTGTGCTGGTATCGGTGCTTGGAACTACCCAATTCAAATTGCGATGTGGAAATCAGCTCCAGCTCTAGCAGCAGGAAATGCAATGATCTTCAAACCATCAGAAGAAACGCCTCTTACTGCTCTGAAACTCGCGGAAATCTTTACTGAAGCAGGCGTACCTAACGGTGTATTCAACGTTGTTCAAGGTGATGGCCGTGTTGGCCAAATGCTCACAGGTCACCCAGACATTGCGAAAGTATCGTTCACAGGTGAAGTGGGTACGGGTAAAAAAGTAATGAGTGCAAGTGCACAAACACTCAAGTCAGTAACGATGGAACTGGGCGGTAAATCTCCACTTATCATTTTTGATGATGCCCAAATTGACCAAGCGGTTTCTGTTGCAATGATGGCTAACTTCTATACCCAAGGCGAAGTATGTACTAACGGTACTCGTGTTTTCGTTCATGAAAAGATCTACGACAAATTTGTGGCACAACTTAAAGAGCGCACTGAAAAGCTGATCATCGGCGATCCGATGGATCTAAACACTCAGGTCGGTGCTCTTATTTCTAAAAAACACTTAGAGAAAGTACTCGAGTTTATTGAGAACGGTAAAAACAGCGCAGCCACCCTACTCACAGGTGGATACCAAGTGACAGAAAACGGTTTAGATAAAGGTAACTTTGTTGCCCCAACTGTATTTGCAGACTGTACCGATGATATGGATTTCGTGAAATATGAAATCTTCGGCCCAATCATGGCTGTTCTTAAATTCTCTGATGAAGAAGAAGTTATCGCACGTGCTAACAACACCGACTACGGTCTTGCAGCAGGTGTCTTCACTCAAAACCTATCTAGAGCTCACCGTGTAATCCACCAGCTCGAAGCCGGTATCTGCTGGATTAATACTTGGGGAGACTCCCCTGCGCAAATGCCTGTCGGTGGTTACAAACTATCAGGTGTGGGTCGCGAAAATGGTGTTGAAACACTCAATCACTATACGCAAACCAAGAGTGTTCTGATTGAACTGAACGAGTTTGTTGGGCCATACGCTTAAGGAGGCAGGATGAAGCAGCATTACGATTACATTGTTATTGGCGCCGGTTCAGCCGGCTGTGTTTTGGCTGATCGCTTAACAGAATCAGGTAAGCACTCTGTATTACTTTTAGAAGCTGGCGGCAGTGATAAAAGCATTTTTATTCAAATGCCAACGGCTCTTTCTTATCCAATGAACACCCCAAAATACGCGTGGCAATTTGAGTCACTCGAAGAAGAGGGACTCGATGGACGTCGCCTTCATTGTCCTCGCGGTAAAGTGCTTGGTGGCAGTTCATCAATTAATGGCATGGTCTATGTTCGTGGCCATGCTTGTGACTTTGATGAATGGCAAGAACATGGTGCAACAGGATGGGATTACGCAAATTGTCTTCCTTACTTTAAAAAGGCAGAAAGCTGGATTGGAGGTGAAGACGAATACCGTGGAGGTAACGGACCATTAGCAACTTGTAATGGTAATGATATGGAGCTTAATCCTTTGTATCAGGCATTTATTGATGCCGGCCAGCAAGCAGGTTACCCAGAAACAAAAGACTACAACGGTTACCAGCAAGAAGGCTTTGGCCCAATGCACATGACAGTAGACAACGGCGTGCGAGCTTCAACCTCGAACGCTTACCTACGTCGCGCGATGAAGCGCCCTAACCTAACTGTAGCGACCAAAGTACTGACACGAAAAATCATCCTCAAAGACAAAAAAGCAATTGGCGTTGAATTTGAAAAGAATGGCACAATCCATCATGCGTTCGCTAATCAAGAAGTCATTTCTAGTGCAGGCTCTGTTGGATCTGTACAACTACTTCAACTCTCGGGTATTGGTCCAAAAGATGTATTGGAAAAAGCGGGCGTTGAAGTTCAACACGAATTGCCTGGTGTTGGGGAAAACCTTCAAGATCACCTAGAAGTCTATTTCCAATATCGCTGCGAACAACCTATCTCGCTTAACAGCAAATTAGGCTTGATCAGCAAAGGTTTGATTGGTACTGAGTGGTTACTTACTCGTAAAGGCTTGGGCGCAACGAACCACTTTGAATCGTGCGCTTTTATCCGCTCACGAGCGGGCCTCAAGTGGCCAAACTTACAATACCACTTTTTACCAGCTGCTATGCGATATGATGGCAGAACAGCGTTTGATGGTCATGGTTTCCAAGTACACGTTGGTCCGAATAAGCCATTAAGTCGCGGTAAAATTTGGATTGAATCATCCGATCCCAAAGCAAAACCTGCGATTAAATTTAATTACTTACAACACGAACAAGACATTCAGGATTGGCGTGATTGTATTCGTCTCACGAGGGAGATACTCGCTCAACCCGCATTGGATAAATATCGCGGCGATGAAATTCAGCCAGGAATGGCTATTTCATCAGATGCCGATATTGACGAATGGGTTAAAGAAAATGTTGAGAGTGCTTATCACCCTTCATGCTCATGCAAAATGGGCGCAGATAACGACCCAATGGCCGTACTTGATGAAACCTGTCGAGTGCGTGGTATAGAAGGTCTCCGTGTTGTCGACTCTTCTATCTTCCCAACCATTCCAAACGGTAACCTCAATGCACCTACGATTATGGTCGCTGAGCGAGCAGCAGATTTCATTTTGGGTCATGAAATGCTGCCGAAAAGTGAGGCCGCTGTTTGGATAGATCCTAACTGGCAAGAACAACAACGTTTAGAAAAACCTCAGCGAGATCTCGCTGATATCTAGCCAGTGATTACTTCATAAGATAAGGAAATTAAACATGCGTAAAGTCGTTACCTTCACCGCCGCAGCGTTATTGTCTCTTAACGCTTATGCAAATAGCTGTGATTCAGTTAGCTTTGCCGATGTTGGTTGGACAGATATCACTTCCACCACAGCTGTAACATCAGAAGTGCTAAAAGGTTTGGGATATAAAACCCATACCGAACTCCTTTCAGTACCAGTCACTTATTCTTCGATGGCAAGTGGTGATATTGACGTATTTCTTGGTAACTGGATGCCTACCATGGAAGGCGATATTGCTAAATATCGTGATTCAGGAAAAGTTGATGTGTTACAGGCAAACCTAGTGGGTGCCAAATACACATTAGCGGTACCAAAATACGTTTATGATGCAGGCGTACACTCTTTTGCTGACCTTGCAAAATACGCCGACAAGTTCAAAAGTCGCATTTACGGTATCGAACCTGGCAATGATGGCAACCGTCTCATCCAATCGATGATCGATAAAGATGCTTTCAACTTAAAAGACTTCAACCTTGTTGAGTCAAGTGAAGCCGGTATGGTTTCACAAGTATCACGAGCGATTCGTCGCCATCAATGGATTGCTTTCCTTGGCTGGGCACCTCACCCAATGAACAGCAAGTTTGACATGAAATACCTATCCGGTGGTGATGATTACTTCGGCCCTAACTATGGCGGTGCCAAGGTGTATACCAACGTTCGCCACAACTACCTAAAACAGTGTCCGAATGTAGGTAAGCTGATCTCTAATCTTAAGTTCGACCTTAATATGGAAAACCATTTAATGGGTCGTATTTTAAATGACAAACAGAAACCAGCAGTTTCCGCTCGTGAATGGCTACAATCTCACGAACAATATCTAGATACATGGCTTAAAGGGGTGAAAACCATCGATGGCAAACCTGGCGAAGCCGCGGTTAAAGCCTATCTCGAGAAAGAGAAAGATAACGCCTAACTCTAACTCATGAAAACAGTGGAGCATGGTTTTGCTCCACTGAACTAACAAGGATATATTGTGAATATTTTTACCGATTACAAAATCCCACTTGGTAGCTGGATGGAAACAGTCGTCGATTGGTTAACTATCCATGCATCTGGCTTTTTTGATGCTATCTCCATCTCTCTTGAGACAGCGATTATGTTCTTAGTGGACATATTTAAAGCCATGCCTCCTGCTCTACCAATTATTCTTACAGCTGCCTTAGCTTGGTGGTTACATCGTAGAATTTCGCTGGTTATTTTCGTAGTCGTTTCGCTACTTCTCATACTTAACCTCGGCTACTGGCAAGAAATGCTTGAAACCTTCGTAATGGTTTTCTCAGCGACTGTCATCTGTATTTTAGTTGGAGTACCGCTTGGAATTATGTCAGCCCACCGCCCATGGCTGTACACGCTGATGCGCCCTATTTTGGATCTCATGCAAACCGTTCCTACATTTGTTTACCTTATTCCAACACTGGTTCTGTTTGGTTTAGGGGTTGTTCCAGGGCTTATCTCAACCATTATTTTTGCCATTGCAGCACCAATTCGTTTGACCTATCTAGGCGTCACTAGAGTGCCAGAGGAATTAGTAGAAGCTGGTAAAGCTTTTGGTGCGAGTAGAATGAAGTTGTTATTTAAAGTTGAGCTTCCAGCTGCAATGCCAAGCATTATGACTGGAGTTAGTCAGTGCATCATGTTGTCCCTATCTATGGTAGTGGTTGCCGCACTTGTTGGTGCCGATGGCTTGGGTAAACCCGTCGTTCGAGCATTGAATACTGTCAATATCTCACAAGGTTTTGAAGCTGGATTAGCCATTGTACTTGTGGCAATTATTCTCGACCGTATGTGTAAAGCACCAAACAGTAAGGACATGCAATAATGAAATCAATTAGCATTGAAAACTTGGACGTTATTTTTGGTGATCACAGTGAAAAGGCACTTAGCCTACTGGACCAAGGCAAAACACGTCAGGAAATTATCGACGAAACCGGACTAGTCGTCGGTGTCGATAATGTTTCACTAGATGTAAACCAAGGCGAAATTTGTGTATTGATGGGCTTATCTGGTTCAGGTAAATCAAGCCTTCTACGCGCCGTTAATGGTTTGAATAAAATTACTCGCGGCTCATTAAAAATCAAAGATGGCGATGATGAAGTTGACCTCGCCAGCTGCAATGAAGCCACCCTTCGCCATTTACGTACAGAACGTATTTCAATGGTGTTTCAAAAGTTTGCGTTAATGCCATGGCTATCGGTATTAGATAACGTTGCCTTTGGTTTAGAAATGCAAGGCGTACCAAAGAAAGAACGTCGCCTCCGAGCACAAGAAAAGCTAGATATGGTTGGACTTGGTGAATGGGCTGAACAATTCCCTCACGAACTTTCTGGTGGTATGCAGCAACGCGTTGGTTTAGCGCGAGCATTTGCTATGGACAGTGATATCCTATTAATGGATGAACCATTTTCAGCTCTCGACCCTCTCATTCGAGCTCAACTGCAAGATGAACTGTTAGACCTACAGAAAAAATTAAACAAAACGATTATCTTTGTAAGCCATGATTTGGATGAAGCATTAAAAATTGGTTCACGTATCGCGATTATGGAATCAGGTAAATTGATTCAATACAGTAAGCCAGAACAAATCATCCTTAAGCCCAAAACACAGTATGTGAAAGATTTCGTGGCACACACAAATCCTTTAAATGTATTACGTGGACGATCTTTGATGAATTCGGCTAATGAGCTAGTAAGTGATGAGCAGGACCGTATACAGATTTGTGATCAGTCTGATATCTGGTTAGAAAAAACTGATAAGAATTGGGCAGTCACCGGAGAAAATGACTACGAAGTTGTTGAGTGGAGCTCTCAACTGGAATGCTCAGAGCTAAGCGAAGATTCAATTGTTATTGCTTCTCCTGACATTGAAATGCGTGATGCCATTGAGATTCGCTATCATACTGGTCATCCAATTGTCTTAGTTGAAGATAATGAACTCATCGGTACGCTAAACGATCATGATTTTTATCATGCTCTACTCGGCAAATATAACGATGACGATTCAGTGGTCACTGGAACAACCTCCTCAAAAAAGGATAAAGCTGCATAACGCAGCCCTTTCAACGCATCAATTAAATTATATGATGTTGAACAGAAGATTGACCAAGAAAAAGACGACAGCATTGTCGTCTTTTTTATTATTAAACCTGAGCAATATTCGTCATTTCACCCTTGCCTGTTTCACGTGAAACATTATGAGGAAAATCCCCTCGACCAATCATGCCAAATTACATCAATATTTTTCTGAATCAGCATTGAGGTGACTTCTTCCGTAGCTCTATTATCACTAATAGAAAACTGTTCCAGTTCGCTATCACGATTAATATATCCCCCAGGTTGAGTGCTCGATTCCGCGGACATATGTGTAACACCACAAAGCACTAAAAAATCACGCAACTCAGCGGATTCTCGAGTAGAAAGTGATAATTCAACCTCAGGAAAACAGAGCCTATAAGCACAGATAAGCTGTATTAACTGCTGATCACTGATTAATGATTTCGGCTTAATTCCCCCTTCACACGGTCGTAAGCGAGGAAAGGAAACTGAAAACCTAGAACGCCAATATCTACTCTGTAAATATTCTAAGTGATGCGCGGCGAATACTGAGTCTATCCGCCATTCATCAAGGCCAAGCAACGCGCCAATGCCAATTTTATCTATCGACGCTTTACCCAACCTATCCGCCGTATCAAGGCGATATAGAAAATCTGTTTTATTCCCTTTTAAATGATGTTGGGCATAAGTACGAGGTTGATATGTTTCTTGATATACCAATACCGAATCAACACCTAGTGATTTTAGTTCTGTATACTCAAACTGATTGAGCGGTTGAATTTCGAGAGCAACGTATGAAAAGTACTTTTTCACAATAGGTACCATTTCTCGAAAATAATCCATTCCTACTTTCGATTGATGTTCCCCAGTAACAAGTAAGATGCTGTCATACCCTTTCTGTTTAATGACCTTTAACTCGGCGACAACTTCATCCTTATTTAACGTCTTACGCTTTATATGATTACTCATAGAAAAACCACAATAGGTACAATCATTAGCACAGAGGTTAGATAAATAAAGAGGTATATACATTGATATCGTATGACCAAAACGTTGCTTAGTTAACTGCTGTGATTGAGAAATCATAAGTGGTAAGTAAGCAAAAGCCGCTGGTGACACTAGCGTTTTGAAATCATCAAATGTCAATCGTATACCGTTACCGCTCTTGATTAAGCTTAATTCGACTTGCCTACCACTTCGGCTGTACACATCCAGAGATAAACCATCCCAATCTAATTGTTCGAATTGTTTTAAATATCCGCTCATAAGTTATCCCCCTCGAACTTATGAGGTTCACCTACCGATGCTTGTGCTATAGATTTAAAAAAGTCGGTCATAGGACTACTAGCTTGCGCAAAATTCGTCGCTTGATTAGTACCAATATTCCAAGCTTTCCTCCCTGCTAAAACCGCTAAGCGAAAAGCATCAGCCATCTCAACGGGGTTACTCGCAGTTGCGATTGCAGTATTCACCAATACTGCATCAGCACCTAATTCAAGCGCTTTGCTTGCATCTGATGGATGCCCAATTCCAGCATCAATAACGACGGGTACATTAGCTTGTTCAACGATAATACGTAAAAACTCCTGAGCGATTACCCCTTGGTTACTACCAATAGGAGCAGATAGTGGCATTACAGTCGCACACCCTACCTCTTCTAATCGTTTACATATAACGGGGTCACAGTGACAATAAGGTAAAACAATGAAGCCCTGCTTAACTAAACTTTCCGCAGCTTGTAGGGTTTCGATGGGATCAGGCATCAGGTAACGACTATCAGGATGAATTTCTAACTTAATCCAATTTGTCGCGAATAAATCACGCGCTAACTGCGCCGCAAAAATGGCTTCTTCTGCACTACGAGCACCAGAAGTGTTTGGTAGCAAATTAACACCTAATGTTTTGAGGGTTTGATATAAATTTCGACTACCACTATCACCTAGTTGAGGGTCGACTCTCTTTAGTGCGACGGTGACTAATTCTGATTGACTCGCCTTAATCGATTCAGACATCAATTCGGTTGTAGCAAATTTTCCTGTTCCGGTAAAAAGACGCGAAGAAAATACTTTATCAGCGATTTTAAGCATCGTTTACCCTCCAACTACTGCACTAAATGTTGTTACCGAATCACCTTGTTCCAAAGTCACGCTCGACCATAATGAATTCGGTATTACCTGATAATTAATTGCCAACGCAATAGAGAGTGATTCAATTTCAAGTTTCTGCACCAAATCCAAAACGGTCGAATTAATATCGATGGTATAACGATTTCCATTCATTACTATTTCAATCATCTTCCTTCCCTCCCGATAGCCTATCTAGTTTAAAACGGATATGAGTATCCTCTTCAGTGACTCTTTGTTCTCTGCAGACAGCACATTGAGGATCAGCAACAATCGAATACTCACTCCAATCTCCTCGCTTGCCATCTAAGCGATATAGCCTATTTGTCGAAAAACTGATTTTCTGATGGGTAAGTAACTGAAGACAAGCTAGGCTTTGGTAATAGCCAATGATGCCAACAACAGGCGCAACAACTCCTAAATCAGCACAGTTTTTAGTTGCGGTGTGAACTTGAGGTGATTCAGGGAATAGGCAGGAGTAACAAGCTTGTTTTGGTGCGTAGTCCCAAATAGAGAATTGCCCTTTCCATCCTGTTACTGCTCCCGAAATGAGGGGAACTTTGCAACGATAGCAACACTGATTAATTTGCTGACGTGTCGGCATATTGTCACTACAATCGATGACAATATCAGCCAACGTGACTTCTAACATTAGTTGCTCATCGGTCATCCTACGTTTGATACATCGAACACGGCAATCCGCGTTTTGGATCTCTATAGTTGCTTTAAGTGCATCGACCTTAGCAACACCGACTTGAGCCATGTTAAAAGAAATTTGCCTAGGTAAATTATTGAGCTCTACTTGATCATCATCCACTAACACTAAACGACCAATGCCAGACGCCGCTAAACTGATCGCGACATGATTACCTAGACCACCACACCCGATTACTAAAACGGAACTATCAAGTAAACGAATTTGGGACTTTTCCCCCCACTCATGCAAGCAAATATGTTTGCTATAGCGAATAAATTGTTCATCAGTAAGAGAAGACATTGGCTTTACCTCTCTTCTCCAAAACATGGAATTTAGTCACGATCGATTCAAGCTGCTGGTGATTGAAATGGGCAGCCCTCACAACAGCGACACCATCCACACCTGTTTTATAAACGTCCAGAGCATTATCTAAATGAATACCACCTATCGCTACAGTCGGTAATCTTCCAAACGAACGAACTGACGATGAATCAATAAAACTTAGATAAGCGGCAAGCTTATGCAGCCCCTGTGGTTTTGATGGCATACTTTTCGTTGTTGTCGCGAATACATGCCCTAACGCGATATAGCTTGGCCTACATCTGATGGCTCGCAGTATTTCAAAATATCCATGAGTTGATATTCCAAGCCTAATATTGGCTTTAGTTAAGCAATCAATATTTTGCTGACTAATATCATCCTGACCTAAATGGACACCAAATGCCTGATGCTTTATTGCCAACTCCCAGTGATCGTTTATATAGACATTAGCTTGGTACTCTTTCCCTAGGGATATTGCGGAGATAATTTCTGATTCCAAACTTTCAGACCTATTATCCTTAATCCTAAGTTGAATCGTTTTGACACCATAGTCCAAAAGCTTTTTCAGCCATTTGGTATTATCAACAACAGGGTACAAACCAATCTCTTTGGATATCTCCGGAAAGAACGTATCAGAGCTGATAGAACTTATTTTGAATTGCCCTTCTTTAGCAAAGCAGAGATCAACAGGTACAGGAAAATCATCTTTCTTCACTGGCCAAGATGTTTCACGTGAAACATGTCCTAATACCCGCGCTAATGACAAACTATCTTCGAGCGTGAATTCCAGACAGAGTAACGTAAGCAGCCAACAGAAATGATAACGGATATTGATAGGCAAATTAGAAAATTGGGCTCCTATACCTTCGGTGCTATTTTCTAAAAACCATGCGTCTAATCCAGAAGCTTCCGGAGAAACAAAGATAGATCTGAGCAAAAACGATGGGCTCAGCGAATAAGCAGCGTCACCCGATACTAAACGACGAATGTCGGTAGAATAGTACAGATATAAGAGAGACCCCGACACGTCATATTGTTTCTCTCTCTTACTTATCCTACTTGGCAAAATATGGATTTGGTTTTTATCATCGAAAGAGATTGAAATAATGTCTCCAGATATAACTCTATACTCAATATCTATGGATGGTTCACAAAGTCCAAGTGTCTGCAGAAACTCCACATTTTTTTCTAATTGTTGCATTACCATATGAGTATCGAGGCCATCAACAGCCAACTGCTCAGGAAGATCAATGTTCATTATGACCTTCCCTCCTTTAAATCAGATTCAAGATAGAGCTGAGAACCTGAATCAATAAATCGTTGCGACATCATTTCCATGCCTCCAGTAACATCAGCCACATCTATCCGATTACTTGATACCGAATGAGATTGGCTAGCTGCATACTGGCGAACTTCTTGGGAAATTTTCATCGAACAAAATTTAGGACCACACATCGAACAGAAATGAGCAATTTTCCCAGACTCTTGTGGTAGGGTTTCATCGTGAAGTTTTCTAGCGGTATCAGGATCTAGAGATAAATTAAACTGGTCTTCCCAGCGAAATTCAAAACGAGCCTGAGATAATGCGTTATCTCTAACCTGCGCTCCTGGATGCCCTTTCGCTAAATCCGCAGCATGGGCAGCCAATTTATAAGTAATAAGACCTGTTTTTACGTCCTCTTTATTAGGTAACCCTAAGTGTTCTTTAGGAGTGACATAACAAAGCATCGCACAACCAAACCATCCGATCATAGCCGCGCCGATCCCAGAAGTAATATGGTCATACCCAGGTGCAATATCAGTAGTTAAAGGGCCTAAAGTATAAAATGGAGCTTCATGGCAATGCTCCATCTGCTCATCCATGTTCTCTTTAATCATATGCATAGGCACATGACCAGGGCCTTCAATCATGACTTGGACATCATGTTCCCAAGCAATTTTTGTTAGCTGACCTAGTGTATGTAACTCTGAAAATTGAGCTTCATCATTAGCATCAGCAATCGAGCCAGGGCGTAATCCATCACCTAAAGAAAGAGCAACGTCATACTCAGCGCAAATTTGGCAAATCTCTTCAAAATGGGTGTATAGAAAATTTTCTTGGTGATGCGCTAAACACCATTTAGCGATAATAGAACCACCTCGAGAAACAATTCCAGTCACTCGATTTGCTGTCATAGGTACGTATCTCAGTAACACGCCACAATGAATGGTAAAGTAATCAACCCCCTGCTCTGCTTGCTCAATCAAAGTGTCTCGCATCACTTCCCAAGTCAGATCCTCAGCAATACCATTTACCTTTTCTAGAGCCTGATACATAGGAACAGTGCCAATAGGAACTGGACTATTACGTAAAATCCACTCGCGTGTTTCATGGATATGTCGACCAGTAGATAAATCCATAATAGTGTCAGCTCCCCAACGAGTCGCCCACACTAATTTTTCTACTTCTTCCTCAATAGAAGATGACACTGAGGAATTACCAATATTAGCGTTAACCTTAACTAAAAAGTTACGCCCGATTATCATTGGTTCGGATTCAGGATGATTGATGTTATTGGGAATAATAGCTCGTCCTTCAGCGACCTCTTGGCGAACAAATTCCGGAGTAATATAAGAAGGAGTATTAGCAGAAAAGCGTTGACCTGGATGTTGTTTACTCAATTGAGGGTCAACCAAATTATCTAAGCGTTGATTTTCACGGATGGCAATAAATTCCATTTCAGGAGTAATAATGCCTTTTCGAGCATAATGAAGTTGAGTAACACAGTGTGAATGTTTAGCGCGTCGAATTATAGTTTGGTTAGGGAAGCGGCTGTCATTAAGTGTACGATCTTCCAAACGTTCTAATGTATAGGTGGACTTAGAATTGGCTAATATTTCGGTATCATCTCGTTGTTCTATCCACTGACTTCGCACACTCTCTAATCCTGACAAAATATCAATGGTTACATTAGGGTCAGTATAAGGGCCAGAGGTATCATAAACATAGATAGGGGCATTATCACGATACTCAGGGTTATCTTTGCTCCCACCGAGTAATGTCTTACTTAAGGATATTTTACGAAAAGGGACTTTTATCGTGGGGTTACCACCGAACAAATAGGACTTTTCTGAGTTAGGTAACGGCTCATTAGATAGTGATTGAATAAATTGTTTAGCGTGTAAACGGCTTTGCTTTCGACTCGACATAGCATTTTCCTCAATGAGTTAGATGGATAATGCTTGACGGATATATGCAACAAGAGCGATCAGTTAAATTGATCAAAGATAAGACAGAAATAGTAATAGAGCATTTCTGAGATGTGTCTTCTCTTGTTCCCTTCGCAGGTTCTAGCCTGATCAGGTTCAACGGATCCCGAACTAACGGTCTCAGCCATATGGCACTCCGACAAGTGAATTTTATTATATGCAAGCGAATTAAATACACAAAGGCCTTCTCTCATTGAACAACAAAAATGAGAGAAGGCCTTCAATTTAACATTTTATTTAAAATAAACTTAAGAACGCAGTAACCACTGATAGCCAACATAAGCCGCTGAGATACTGAATAGAACATTCAACAACACATTGAAACCTAGTTTAATGAATGCACCCTGCTCAATCATCAAGACGTTATCCATAGAGAACGTTGAAAATGTAGTTAACGCTCCTAAGAAACCAAGACCAACTACCTGACGCCATGGGTATGGAGCTAACCATTCGTTCTGAAAACATGCCATTAAGATTCCCATGATAAAAGAACCAATAATGTTGACAGATAGAGTACCGTAAGGAAATGCTCGTCCAAACATGGTAACGGTCCACTCAGAAATTAAATAACGAGAGCAAGCGCCAAATGCTCCGCCTATAGCAATAAACAGCAAAATAGATATTTGAGTCATATCGAAATCCACATAGTAATATTTGCTTACTATTGTAAACAAAAAATCGCCAATGCTAAGAAATAAGTACAAAAATCATCACTTTCATTTACCACTAATCCTACCTGAAAGAATAGATAAATAAAAAAGTTACAGGAGTCACTTATATCCGAATAAAAGTAGAATTGCTATAACGGGTAGATAAGACAGTAAAGTTCAGCATGATCAGATTTGTCTTTCAAAACCAAATCAAAAAGAACGAAAACTATAACAAAATAATCTCTGTCTCACAGTGGCTCAAGTTACATACTAAGGGGTAATAATATCTATCGAGCCGAACGATAAAAGAAACCCAGTATTCTTATAGAGCCGTAATTTAATGGTCTAAGGATCCACTTAGTTGAAAATCCTACTCTCTATATTTGACTGGGGCAAAAATCTAGAAACAAAAAAACACAGGCTTTTTAAGCTCAAAATAAAAAGCCCTAGCATTACTGCTAAGGCTTAAAATTATGGCAGGGGGGACTCGGCCGGCATTCCGGAGATTCGACTGGACGGCAGTCCAGCAGCCAAGATACACAACTCCATTAGTCAGATAACGAGTAGCTCTATCACTTAGGAGCAATTCACCATGATTCAGATGTAAAAAAAGCCTTAGCATTGCTGCTAAGGCTTCAATTATGGCAGGGGTGGAGAGATTCGAACTCCCAACACGCGGATTTGGAATCCGCTGCTCTGCCAATTGGAGCTACACCCCTAAAACATTAAATTTTTTATATGAAAAAACCCCAGTCTAAGACTAAGGCTTTTAAATAAGTGGCGGAACGGACGGGATTCGAACCCGCGACCCCCGGCGTGACAGGCCGGTATTCTAACCAGCTGAACTACCGCTCCGCGAAACTGGTTTTTACCGTAAAGTGTCTAACACTCTACCGTTTAAATTAAAGCCTGGCGATGACCTACTCTCACATGGGGAAGCCCCACACTACCATCGGCGCGATTTCGTTTCACTTCTGAGTTCGGCATGGGATCAGGTGGGTCCAAAATGCTATGGTCGCCAAGCAAATTCTTTGTTGTTACCGCTATCGCAGCAACAATTAATTCAGAAAGCTGTCGTTCTCNAGCGGTAACAACAAAGAATTTGCTTGGCGACCATAGCATTTTGGACCCACCTGATCCCATGCCGAACTCAGAAGTGAAACGAAATCGCGCCGATGGTAGTGTGGGGCTTCCCCATGTGAGAGTAGGTCATCGCCAGGCTTTAATTTAAAGAGGCCCGTGTTATCACGGGCCTTTTAGTCTGAACAGACGCTTTAGCTGATATGGCTCAGTCGGTAGAGCGCATCCTTGGTAAGGATGAGGTCCCCAGTTCGATTCTGGGTATCAGCACCATTTATTACAATTTGTTGAGTGCCTTCTTTTTACTCAATAATACAGAATTTGCTTGGCGACCATAGCATTTTGGACCCACCTGATTCCATGCCGAACTCAGAAGTGAAACAAAATTGCGCCGATGGTAGTGTGGGGTTTCCCCATGTGAGAGTAGGTCATCGCCAGGCTTTATTTCAAAACCCCAGCCCACTCGGCTGGGGTTTTCTCGTTTTATACCTACTGTATATATTCATATTTCCTCAGGAACTTTTGTTTGTGGTTATCGGATATAAAAAAAGCTGCCATATCGGCAGCTTTTGTTCATAAAGAATGGCTCTTTATTGCAAGAAATTAGGTATGTTTGCTTCGAACTCGGCAATTTTATCTGCGTGTTGAAGTGTTAGGCCAATATTATCTAATCCATTGAGTAAGCAGTGACGACGGAATTCATCAATCTCAAATGAATAATTTTTGCCATTTGCTGTTACTGTCATTGATTCTAGATCAACAGTGACTTCTGCACCTTCAGTTGCTTGTACGAAATGGAAGATTTCATCGACTTCCTCTTCTGTCAAACGTACTGGAACCATTTGGTTGTTGATTGAGTTGCCGTAGAAAATATCAGCAAAACTTGGTGCAATCATTACTTGAATACCGTAGTCAGCAAGTGCCCAAGGTGCATGTTCACGAGAAGAACCACAACCAAAGTTTTCACGAGCGAGTAAGATACTTGCTCCTTTGTATTGTGGTTTATTTAATACGAACTCAGGGTTAGGTTGTTCACCTGCATCATCAAGAAAGCGCCAGTCATGGAATAGGTGCTTACCAAAACCAGTTCGTGTTACTTTTTGTAGAAACTGTTTTGGGATAATCGCATCGGTATCGACGTTGGCTGCATCCAATGGGACAACTAAACCAGTATGTTGTTTAAATCCTGTCATGATAGTGTCCTTTCTAATTAGTTGATTTCTCGGATGTCGACAAAGTGCCCTGCGATTGCAGCAGCCGCGGCCATTGCTGGGCTAACTAGGTGTGTACGACCATCACGACCTTGGCGGCCTTCGAAGTTACGGTTAGACGTTGATGCACAGCGCTCTCCAGGACCTAAGCGGTCATTGTTCATTGCCAAACACATGGAGCAGCCAGGTAAACGCCATTCAAATCCTGCTTCGATAAAGATTTTATCTAAGCCTTCTTCTTCTGCTTGCGCTTTAACTTGTTCTGAACCTGGTACGATCAAGGCCTGTACGTGTGACGCAACCTTTTTGCCTTTAGCAACTTCAGCAGCTGCTCGCATATCTTCGATACGTGAGTTAGTACAAGATCCAACGAATACTTTATCAATTTTATATTCAGCTAGTTTAGTACCACCTTTTAATCCCATATATGCAAGAGCTTTTGTTGCTGAGGCTTTTTCTACAGGATCAGAGAAATCTTCTGGTGAAGGAATGATACCGTCTACCGCCATTACTTGACCTGGGTTAGTGCCCCAAGTGACTTGTGGGCGAATATCTGCAGCATTTAAAGTCACTACAGCATCGAATTCTGCATCTTCATCAGTTTTTAATGAAGACCAATATTCCACTGCTGCATTCCAATCTTCAGATGAAGGGGCGTAACGACGATTTTTAATGTAATCGAATGTCGTTTCATCAGGTGCGATAAGACCTGCTTTAGCACCTAACTCAATGGCCATATTACATACCGTCATACGGCCTTCCATGGAGAGATCTCGAATGGCTTCACCACAAAATTCAACCACATAACCGGTGCCGCCGGCTGATGTTGTTTTTCCGATAATGGCCAAAACAATATCCTTGGCGGTAATTCCAGGAGCCACCTTGCCTTTTACTTCAATTTTCATGGTCTTAGCACGGGCTTGTTTTAGTGTTTGAGTTGCTAAAACATGCTCAACTTCAGAAGTACCGATACCAAATGCTAGGGAGCCGAAGGCACCGTGAGTTGCAGTGTGAGAGTCGCCACAGACGATGGTCATACCTGGTAGAGTAATACCTAACTCAGGCCCCATAACATGCACAATACCCTGATATTTATGGTTAATATCAAACAGAGTGACACCAAACTCTTTACAGTTTTTTGATAGTGTTTCCATTTGTATACGAGCCATCTCACCAGATGCGTTAATGTCTTTGGTGGTGGTCGATACGTTATGATCCATCGTGGCAAATGTTTTGCTGACTTGGCGTACTGGACGCCCTTTTTCACGCAGTCCATCAAAGGCTTGAGGTGATGTTACTTCGTGTACTAAATGGCGGTCGATGTACAAAATTGGGTTTTCGCCTTCGGCTTCAACCGCAATATGAGCATCGTAAATCTTTTCGTATAAGGTTTTTGCTTTTGACATTGCTTTGTTCCTTGCAGCTCGCAGAGCGAGAAGGATCGCCTATGCGATCCCTCCTAATATTATGAGTTTGAGATATATTGAGCGATAACATCACCCATTTCACTAGTGCTTAAAGCAGGGTTGTTACCTGCCAAGTCACCAGTTAATTGGCCGGCTGCAAGAGCTTTACTTACAGCCGCTTCAATATCTTTAGCTGCATCTTCTTCGCCTAAGCTGTAACGTAGCATTAGAGCTGCAGAAAGAATTTGCGCTACTGGGTTCGCAATATTTTTACCTGCGATATCGGGTGCACTGCCGCCCGCCGGTTCATACAAACCAAACTTACTTTCGTTCATACTTGCTGAAGGTAACATGCCCATTGAGCCTGTGATCATCGCACATTCATCAGACAAAATGTCACCAAAGATATTTGAGCACAGTACAACATCGAACTGAGATGGGTCTTTAATTAACTGCATAGTCGCATTATCAATATACATATGAGTTAATTCGACATCTGGATAGTCTTTAGCAATTTCAGTCACAATTTCACGCCACATGATAGAGCTTTGTAATACGTTAGCTTTATCTATAGAGCATACTTTCTTATCACGTAGCCTTGCTGATTCAAAAGCAATCTTGGCAATACGTTCAATCTCATAGCGGTGGTAAACTTCTGTATCAAAGGCTTTTTCGTTAGGGCCTTCACCTTCACGACCTTTTGGTTGACCAAAGTATATGCCACCTGTTAATTCACGAACCACTACAATATCAAAACCACGAGCTGAGATATCGGCGCGTAGAGGTGAAAAGTCCTCTAAACCATTATGGATCTGAGCTGGACGCAAATTACAGAATAGTTGGAAGTGTTTACGAAGAGGTAATAAGGCACCACGCTCCGGCTGTTCATTTGCTGGAAGGTGTTCCCATTTTGGGCCACCAACAGAACCAAACAGAACGGCATCTGATTCTTCACAAGCAGCCAAAGTAGTATCTGGTAATGGTTTACCATGGTTGTCTATTGCGATACCGCCGATGTCGTGTTCTTCACGGGCAAAGGTCAAATTATATTTAGTTTCGATGGCATCAAGCACTTTGTTTGCTTGCACCATTACTTCTGGGCCGATGCCATCGCCAGGTAAAACCGCGATTTTGTATGTTGTGTTTGTCATGCGAATCCTATTCGTCTTAATGAGTTATAAATTTATTCTGGTCTGCAGTTCTTATACTGTGGCGATTTTTTTGCGTTGTTTAATCTCTTCAATTTCATCTGCACGATGGATGCTATTGATAACATGCAAAAGCGCTTCACCTGATGCTTCAACAATATCTGTTGAGACGCCAGTGCCGTGATATTTACGGCCCTTGTAATTAGCAATGATATCGGCTTGTCCTAAACCGTCTTCGCCTTCTCCCTTGGCGGTCAAATCAAACTTATCTAAAACAATGTCATAACCTGTAACTCGGTAAATGCATTGGTACAACGCATCGACAGGGCCATTGCCTACCGCCGCTTCACATTTTTCTTCATCACCACATTGTAGTTTGATACTGGTGGTAGCCATTACACTGCCAGACTGCACACTTAAATAATTCAATTTGAAGTAATCGTCTTCATCACGCAGGTTTGAAAAGTACATCAATGCTTCTAAGTCATAATCGAAGACTTGGCCTTTTTTATCTGCAAGTTTCAAGAAGTTTTCGTACAACACATCTAGGTTGTAGTCAGTATCACTATATCCTAATGATTGCATGTGGCTCTTAACGGCTGCTCGACCACTGCGACTCGTTAGGTTCAACCCTTGGTTTTTTAGTCCAATGGATTCAGGAGTCATAATTTCGTAAGTGTTCTTATTTTTCAGCATGCCATCTTGGTGAATACCAGAAGAGTGGCTAAATGCATTAGCACCTACAATAGCTTTATTGCTCTGAATAGGCATGTTACATAACTGACTAACTAGTTTACTTGTACGGCTGATTTCTTCGTGTTGAATTCCGGTTGTAACGCCTAGTATATTTTGACGGGTTTTCAAAATCATAGCGACTTCTTCTAACGCCGTATTACCAGCTCGTTCACCGATTCCGTTGATAGTTCCTTCAATTTGGCGAGCGCCATGTTGTACTGCTGTGATCGAGTTTGCCACGGACATGCCTAAATCATCATGGCAGTGAACAGAAATGATCGCTTGGTCAATGTTAGGAACTCGGTTGAATAACGATTCAATAATACCACCAAATTCACTTGGAACGGTATAACCAACTGTGTCAGGGATGTTAATTGTCTTAGCGCCTGCACTAATTGCTGCCTCAACCATACGACAAAGATTATCGATTGGCGTACGTCCAGCATCTTCGCAAGAAAATTCGACGTCATCGGTAAATTTACGTGCGTGTTTAACGGCTTTAACACCCATTTCGATAACATCTTCATAGCTTCGACGTAGTTTGTCTTGAACATGAACAGTTGAAGTTGAAATAAAGGTATGAATACGGAATGCTTCAGCAACTTTTAATGCTTCAGCTGCTGCGTCGATATCTTTCTCTACGGCACGAGCAAGAGCACAAACGCGGCTATTTTTAATATTTTTTGCAATGGTTTGTACCGATTCAAAATCACCAGGCGATGAAACCGGAAATCCTGCTTCAATAACATCGATACCTAGACGTTCTAGTGCATATGCTATTTGCAGTTTTTCTTTTACGGTTAAACTGGCAGATAGAGCTTGTTCACCATCACGCAATGTCGTATCGAATAATATGACCTGGTCGTTCATGTTTGCTTCCTCATTTCGAGAGTTAATCGTTTTCTTCCTGGATTTAGTTATAAAAAAACCCGCTAAAAGCGGGTTTTCGTTATTCTGCATTGTGGCGTTTTTCGTCCACAGCTCACCCGCGCGATTGTTTCACGATAAGGAGGAGGCTGAGAAGGAGTGAAAAACGAATTGTCATTGATATAAACATCCACAAATTAAGTTGGTAAATTAGTACCGCACTCAAGTGATGACGTCAACCAAAAAGTTGATTTTTTATGCAAATAAGTGGGCTGGAGAATAATAGCACTTCATACCATAATCGCTTTGAGATACTGAAAGTGTTTATTTTATTCTTATTTTTCAAATTGTTGCTGTTTGTTTTTTACGTTCCGTTGTAAGTTTCATGGCATTTAAAAGAAAACATCACGGATTCGTCACATCTCGCTCCTAATTTTAATAATGTCAAAAAGGACATGTCTGTAGGGATAAATAGGAAGACGGAGCATGAGAACAATAGAACCAATTGTTAAACTCGACTTTGCAGTGTCGTTATATTGTTTACAACATCGTTATAGTGGCTTTGCGGCTCGAGTGAGTAAGGCAATATCTCATACAGGAGATGGGCATCTTTATGTTATTTTTGCGTTACTTGCTTGGGGAATTAAAGGGCAGGTTGGACAAGGATTTGTTATCGCAGGATTACTGGCTTTCTTGCTTGAATTACCTTGTTATTGGTTACTAAAAAACAGTTTTCAACGTCGTCGACCACAGGAATTTTCTCCTTTATTACCGGCTTTTATTACCCCCTCTGATCGATACAGTTTACCTTCTGGACATACTGCTGCTGCATTTGTTGTTGCATGCATTATTGGCCACTTTTTCCCTCAACTCTATGGTATGGCTCTGATCTGGGCATGTTTGATTGGCTGTGCACGGGTTTTATTAGGAGTACACTTTGTCAGTGATGTAATTATTGGTGCTGTTCTTGGGTGTTGCTGCGCCACTGCCGCATTGTTCTACTTGGGGCATTATGCGTGAGCATTCTTTATGGAATAGAGTCGATTTTCCTACCTATATGTCTATCAGCTAATGTTATGGTTTTCTATTTTATTGTTAATAAAATAGGCAGTAATATCATTACGCAACCGTTTCCTTAACAAGAAAAACACCTCACGCAATAGCATATATTTATGCTGTGAATGGGACTTTACTAGCCTTTTGTGCAATAAATACCTTTATCAATTAGTTTAATATTTGTTCTTTATCACGTTTTTATGTTTTTTTATGTTTTTATAAGATGCTGATAATTATTGTTTTTATTTAGTTCACTTATAAAAAGAAATGACTTTTTATCAATCGGGTTGCCATTCGTGTACGAATTAGTTGATAGTAGGTGTCGCGGTGGAATTATCCGAGTGGTAAATAATAAAAGCCTAGGTTATCTATCTTCATCAAATGTTCGCCATTTTAATTCTATCGCTCACATGATTAATAACAAAAAAACGAACCCAAGAGGCGTTTCACAGTATGTTAGATAAAGTAGAAAGGAAAGACGCGATGAGTGCCATCGCAAGCTATCGAATGGAAAGTACATTACGCAGTGTGGACTTAAACCTCCTCACTGTATTTGATGCCGTTATGCAGGAGCAAAACATTACTCGTGCTGCGCATAATCTAGGTATGTCTCAACCAGCAGTAAGTAATGCCGTTGCTCGCTTGAAGGTTATGTTTAATGACGAGCTATTTATGCGTCAAGGTCGTGGTATCCAACCAACACAACGTGCTCGTCAACTGTTTGGGCCGATCCGTCAAGCTTTACAATTAATTCGTAACGAATTACCAAGTTCAGTTTTCTCCCCTGAAACTTCAACTCGTTTATTCAAATTGGCCATTTGTAGCCCATGTGATATTCGTTTTGCGCCAAACATCATGCAGTCAATTCAAACTCAAGCTCCAAATGTAAAATTGCATTTAGATGCAGAATTTGATCGTCTTCTCGCTGAGCGCATGCGTTATCAAGAAATTGATTTTGTCATCGATTACGCTCGATTTGATGAGCAAGGCTTCTCAAGCACTGAAATCTTTCAAGATGAATTAGTGGTTGTTGCCGCGAAAAATCACCCACGTATTCAAGGTAGTGTTACTCGTGATGAATTATCTCAAGAACATCATGCGAAGTTATCTAAAATTCATGGGCAACGTAGCTTCTCTGAACAGGCTTACCGCGAGCTTGATTGCCATTCTAGCTATGAAGGAACAAGTCTGAGCAATGTTCTCTATGTTGTAGGTCAGTCTGAACTTGTCACTATTGCTCCTCGCTGGATGGTCGAAAATGCGGCTAATCGTGATCAGCTACAGATTATCTCCTGCCCATTTGATAATGTGAAAATTCACGGTTACTTAAGCTGGCATGAATCGAGTGAGAAAGACAAAGGTCACATTTGGTTACGTGATCAGTTAATGATGATCTGCGGTGAAGTAATCGCCGATAAATAATAACTGTTAGTAGTTAGTTAGCCTCTTTTAGCCTCAAATCTATACCGGTTTGAGGCTTTTTTGTATCTGTTCAGTTTATCCCTTCTATATGTCCCTAACTTTGATCTTGGTGAGTTGCCTTTTATCTGCGCGTCTGTAAACTGTGCCGCTTCCCGCCCTGTAGAGGGTATATTCTAGGTACAAAAATGGCCATATTAGACTTTCATATTGTAGATAAGCTTCGCGATAGGATGACCGAAGGGGATGAGCGAGTAGCTATGAGATTTTATGCTGATAATGATTGGCATGATATTTCTTGGAGTGAGTTTGATCAACATACTCGTGCGCTTTCGTTAGCTATGTTAGCGTGCGGTCTGGATGTACAAGAAAAAGTCGGTATTTTTGCTACCAATATGCCGCGTTGGACGATTTGTGATGTGGCTGCTCAGCAGATACGAGTCGTCACTGTGCCTATTTATCCTACAAGTACACCAAATCAGACCAAATACATTACTGAAAATGCTGATGTCCGTATTTTATTTGTCAGTGGCCAACAGCAACTGGACATAGCCATTTCAATTTTTAATCAGTGTGAACGCTTAGAACGTATCGTGATCATGGATGAACATATTGAAATACCTGATGTTGATTTTGTTTTATCGTTTAATGAATTTATTTCTTTAGGAACAAGTGATTACCTAGAATCGCTCTATCAGCGTTTAAATACGTTGAACCTTGATGATCTGTTTACTCTTATTTATACCTCGGGAACAACCGGACAACCTAAGGGGGTAATGTTATCTCACCGCAATTTATCCGCTCAGATGACTGGGCATGATTCTCGGCTAAATTTGACGCCTGATGATATATCTCTCTGCTTTTTACCTTTGTCGCATGTGTTTGAGAGAGCATGGTGCTTTTACGTTTTATATAAGGGGGCGACTAACTGTTATCTCCATGACGTTAAAGTGGTTAGAGAAGCATTACAGCAAGTGTCTCCAACCGTGATGTGTGCGGTTCCCCGCTTCTATGAAAAAATTTATGCAGCAGTGCATGACAAAGTTTCTCATGCTTCATGGCTTAGAAAGACTTTATTTTCATGGGCTTTGTCCGTGGGCGAGCGTTATGTGTCTTCAGGTAAAGGGGAATGGCGTTTTAGGATTGCCGATAAATTAGTATTAAGCAAATTGAGAGCGTTACTTGGTGGTCGTTTGAAAATGATGCCATGTGGTGGTGCGAAGCTTGAACCTTCTATTGGTCGCTTCTTCCATGCTTTAGGTATTAATGTCAAAGTGGGTTATGGGATGACTGAAACCACGGCAACGGTGTCTTGTTGGCCTGATAGCCATTTTGACGCCAATTCAATTGGACTTGCTATGCCTGATGTTGATATCCGTATCGGTGTTAATAATGAAATTTTGGTGAAAGGCCCAATGGTCATGCAGGGTTATTATAAAAATGAAAGCGATACTCTTGCTGCATTTGACCAAGATGGCTATTTGAAAACAGGGGATGCAGGGTATATCGATGAACATGGGCAGTTGTTTATCACTGAGCGTATTAAAGAGCTCATGAAAACATCGGGTGGAAAATACATCGCACCACAGATGATTGAAGGTACGTTAGGTAAAGATCATTATATCGAGCAGATTGCTGTTATAGCTGATGCGCGCCAATTTGTTTCGGCATTGATCGTTCCTTGCTACGACAGGGTAGAAAAATACGCTCGGGAATTGAATATTAAGTATCATGATCGTATCGATCTACTCAAACATGCGCAGATCATAGAGATGTTTGAAAAAAGAATTCATGAACTTCAGCTACATCTTGCCCATTTTGAGCAGGTAAAAAAATTCACGTTACTGCCGAATGCCTTCTCTTTGGAAGATGGGGAGTTAACTCCAACTCTAAAACTACGTCGTAAAGTGATTCACACTCGATATGAAGGTGAAATTAAAGCAATGTACGGTAAATAGCTTTTATGGTGATAGGTTCTCTGGTATTGAGGACCTATTATAGAGTATTTAATGACCGTAGTTGCATAATTTTTTATTCGTTCTAATATATTTTCTCACATTTTTTCTTCGTTAACTTATCGATAACTCTGATTTTTAATTTTTTAACAGAGTTAATGACTTTATTTATACTTTTTCACCACATCTTATTAAAACTGTGCGCCAATCCACGTTAGACCGATAGGTCATTAGCAGGTACAGTATTTCCCGTTTACCCGTGACTTGTTATGACAGGCTCGGGACATAGCCGAAAGCGGAAGGTTTTCGAATTAGGCTACGAATAAGCCCTAACTATGTAAACCAGCCTCAATAACAACCACGTTGTTGTAGGTTTGGTAAGGAGAAAAAATGGCAATGTTATCCGGCGCAGAGATGGTGGTGCAATCTCTGATCGAAGAAGGCGTAGAACAGATATTTGGTTACCCTGGTGGGTCAGTATTGGACATCTACGACGCTCTCCACGAAAAAACCGATAAAATTAAGCACGTCCTTGTTCGTCATGAACAAGCTGCGACTCATATGGCTGATGGATATGCACGTTCTACAGGCAAGCCAGGAGTCGTCCTCGTCTGCTCTGGTCCAGGAGCAACAAACACGGTAACAGGTATTGCGACTGCCTATATGGACTCAGTCCCTATGGTGGTTATCTCTGGTAACGTGGCAACTAATTTAATTGGTAATGATGCGTTTCAAGAGTGCGATATTGTGGGCGTATCTCGTCCTATCGTGAAACATAGCTTTTTAGTGAAGAAAGCAGAAGATATTCCAGAGACAATTAAAAAAGCATTCTATATCGCATCGACAGGACGACCTGGTCCTGTGGTTATTGATCTACCAAAAGATGTAATGAATCCTCAGGTTAAGCTGCCTTATAGCTATCCTGAAAGCGTTAAAATGCGTTCTTATAACCCGACAACGACAGGGCATAAAGGGCAAATTAAAAAAGCGCTTAAAGCACTATTAGAAGCCAAAAAGCCAGTGTTATACATTGGTGGTGGGGCAATTATTTCTGGTGCACATAAACAGATTTTAAAATTGGCGAACTCGTTAAACCTTCCGGTTGTGAGTACGCTAATGGGATTAGGGGCCTTCCCAGGAACCCATAAAAATTTCCTTGGTATGCTTGGCATGCACGGTGTATATGAAGCCAATATGGCGATGCACGACTCTGATCTTATTTTTGGTATTGGCGTACGTTTCGATGATCGAACTACCAATAATTTAGAAAAATATTGTCCGAATGCCAAAGTCATGCACATTGACATTGATCCTTCTTCGATCTCTAAAAATGTTCCCGTTGATCTCCCAATTGTGGGTTCTGCCGATCAAGTTCTCGACACCATGCTTAAGTTGTTGGGGGATAAAACGGATCAAAACGATCAACAAGCGATTGCTCAATGGTGGCAACACATTGAAGGTTGGAGAGAGCGTCAATGCCTTTCTTATACGAAGAACCCTGAACGTATTAAACCACAGCAAGTGATCGAAACTCTTTATCGTTTAACTAAAGGTAAAGCTTACGTCGCATCTGATGTTGGTCAGCACCAAATGTTTGCCGCTTTATATTACCCATTTGATAAACCAAGACAGTGGATTAACTCAGGCGGTTTAGGCACGATGGGCTTTGGTTTGCCTGCTGGGATGGGGGTTAAATTTTCACATCCTGATGAAGAAGTTGTTGTTGTGACTGGGGATGGTAGTATCCAAATGAATATTCAGGAGCTTTCAACCGCTCTTCAATATGATATTCCAGTTAAAATTATTAACTTAAATAACCGTTTCTTAGGAATGGTAAAACAGTGGCAAGACATTATTTACCATGGTCGCCACTCCAACTCTTACATGAGTTCAGTGCCAAACTTTGTCGCCATTGCCGAAGCCTATGGCCACGCCGGTATTCGCATTTCAACACCAGATGAATTAGAGGCGGGTTTACAGAAAGCGCTTGATATGAAAGATCGTCTGGTATTTGTTGATATTAGTGTGGATGAAACCGAGCATGTTTACCCGATGCAAATCAAGGGTGAAGGTATGGATAAAATGTGGCTGAGCAAAACGGAGAGAACCTAAGATGAGACGTGTTATTTCTTTACTACTAGAAAACCAACCTGGAGCATTATCTCGTGTGGTCGGTTTATTCTCTCAGCGTGGCTACAACATTGAAAGTCTGAATGTATCACCAACTGATGATGAAACGCTTTCACGTTTAAATATCACCACCGATTCTGATGGTATGCAGCTTGAACAGATACAAAAACAATTGCACAAATTGATAGATGTATTGAAAGTTCAAGATGTAACGGAATTTGAGCACATTGAACGCGAGCTGATGTTAGTTAAAGTAAAAGCATCGGGTTCTGCTCGTGAAGAAGTAAAAAGTATGGTCGATATTTTCCGTGGTCAGATCGTTGATGTCAATCCAACGCATTACACCGTACAACTGACCGGTGATACAGATAAACTGGATGCGTTTATTCAGTCTGTCGCCCAGTTTACTGATGTGGTTGAAGTCGCTCGCAGTGGGATTGTTGGAATTGCTCGTGGTGAACGCGCTTTAAGAAGCTAGCACTTTCTACCTAACGATATAGATAATAAAAAACCCAACGATCATCGCTGGGTTTTTTTGTATTAATGAGCAAATTAGAACAGGATGCGAGTACGAATTGTACCTTCGATCTCTTTCAGTTTTTCTAATGCTTCTTCAGAGCGAGCTGCTTGAACATCGACAACAACGTAACCCATTTTAGGTGTTGTTTGCAGGTATTGAGCTGCGATATTGATATCTTCTTCAGCAAAGATATTGTTGATCTTATTCAAGATACCAGGGCGGTTTTCATGAATATGTAGCAGGCGAGAACAATTGCGTTGTTCTGGTAGTGATACTTCTGGGAAGTTCACACTTGATAGTGTTGAACCGTTATCAGAGTATTTCGCTAGTTTACCCGCAACTTCAATACCGATGTTTTCTTGCGCTTCCTGAGTTGAACCACCTACGTGTGGAGTCAAGATAACGTTATCAAACTCAATTAGTGGCGATTCAAATGGTTGAGCATTCGAGCCTGGTTCTGTTGGGAATACATCAACGGCTGCACCAGCAAGGTGTTTTGATTCTAGTGCCGCACATAGTGCTGGGATATCAACAACCGTTCCGCGAGAAGCGTTGATGAAGATTGAACCTGGTTTCATGCGGTCAAATTCTTCTTTGCCCATCATGTTTTTGGTTTCTGGAGTTTCAGGTACGTGCAGGCTGATAACATCACATTTGTTCAGTAGCTCAGTTAAGGTATGAACTTGATGAGCATTACCTAGTGATAGCTTGTTTTCAATATCGTAGTAGTAGACGTACATACCAAGACTTTCAGCTAGAATACTAAGTTGAGTACCGATATGGCCATAACCGATAATGCCTAATTTTTTACCACGAGCTTCAAAGGAGTGGTCTGCACTTTTTTTCCAAATACCACGGTGAGCAAGAGCGTTTTTCTCAGCAACACCACGGAAAAGAATGATCATTTCAGCCAATACCAATTCTGCCACACTGCGTGTGTTAGAGAATGGTGCGTTAAACACTGGAATACCGCGCTCAGCAGCAGCATCAAGATCAACTTGGTTAGTACCAATACAAAAACAACCAATACCCACTAATTTATCGGCAGCGTTGATCACTTTTTCTGTTAAGTGAGTACGTGAGCGTAGACCAACAAAGTGAGCATCTTTAATGGATTCAAGTAGCTTTTCTTCTGGAAGCGAACCTTTGTGGTATTCAATATTGGTATAGCCTGAAGCCTGTAGCACCTCAACAGCAGATGGGTGTACACCTTCTAGTAAAAGAATTTTGATCTTATCTTTTTCCAATGAAACTTTGGCCATTATTCTCGTCCTTAAATATGGAAAGGGGGAAATTCAGATACACTGAGCCCACATAAGTTAGTGAGTCTTGTTATGAAAAGCAAACGTTTTCGTCGTGCATCTTCTGCCCATTAAACTAACAAACTTTTCTGTCTTTGGGTAAGAAAATTACGGAATAAGAGATAATTTATTTACCAATGGAAACAAAAAAGGCACCCGCATGGTGCCTCTTGTAATCAGATAACGTCAAATGAAAAATATTAAGCAACTAGTTGATCTTAGTTCAGCTCTTTATTCTCGAACATGATTCTTCTATTTTTGCACCTTCGGCGGTACCTGTTATTACTACATCAGCGCCACGATGGGCAAATAGACCATTAGTGACGACACCTGCTAGGCTGTTTAGTTGGTCTTCCAATTCTTTTGGATTGGTAATCTTCATGTTATAAACATCTAAAATCACGTTACCATTATCTGTTACCACGCCTTCGCGATAAACAGGATCGCCGCCTAACTTAACAATTTCCCGAGCCACATAGGAGCGAGCCATAGGAATGACTTCGACTGGAAGAGGGAATTGACCCAATACATCAACGGCTTTCGTACCATCAACAATACAGACGAATTTTTCTGAAATAGCGGCAACGATTTTTTCACGCGTTAATGCTGCACCGCCGCCTTTAATCATGTCTTTACTAGGGTTGATTTCATCCGCACCATCAACATACACATCAAGTTTTATCACATCATTACAATCAAAGACTTCAATACCTAAACCTTTTAGCTTTTCGGTTGAAGCAACAGAGCTTGAAACAGCACCTTTGATATCGTCTTTTATTGAGCCTAATGCATCGATGAAGTGATTGACAGTTGAGCCTGTACCCACGCCGACAATACTGCCTTTTTCTACATATTTAAGAGCAGCCCAACCTGCGGCTTTTTTCATTTCATCTTGAGTCATGATGCCAATCTCCTGATAGCGAGTAGTAACGAAAGCGATTTGTGGGCGCGATTATATACTGAAGGCCCAAGGATACCAATTACCTAACCATCGAAATGCTAAGTCAAAGGTTGATTAGCGTTGCCACACTTTACTTGGTGTCACAATCATAGGTAATGGAATGTCCCATGCGGCGGTAGGTATTTGATCAATCTGTTGGCAATCGTGTGCTAGGCCGATAGGTTTGGCCCCAACGCCAGTTTTAAACCAAGGAGCGAGTGTTCTATCGTAGTAACCGCCTCCCATACCTAAACGTTGGCATTGATCATCAAAGGCGACTAATGGCGTGCAAATAAGATCTAACTGGTGGGCTGGAATGATGTGGCGTTGATCTAATTTCGGCTCCGCAATACCGTATTTGTTTTTCACCATTTTACTGGATTTTTGATAGTGGAGAAAAAGCAGGTGGCCGGGCGAAAATGGATGAAGAACGGGAATATAAATCGATTTATTCTTTTGCCATAAAGCATCGATAAGTGGGGCAGTATTGAGCTCACCATCGGTCGATAAATATAGCGCGATATTCTGGCTTGATTGAAATGCTTCTAATCGTAAACATTGCTCAACAAGCTGAGTTGCAGCTACCTGTTGGGTATGAAAATCAAGTTGATTACGTCTGTCACGAACTTGTTTACGAATATGTTGGCGAGCATCTTTCATGGTAGGGAACCCCAAGGTGCCGTTTAGGATTTGGACCCTTGAACCAGCTGGTTCAAGGCGGATTGGCAATGATAACCGTAGGCTTCTCGGTACAAGCCGAGCCTGCTCAATAGCTACCAAGTACTAACCCTTTTGTATTGCTTATCGGCTCAGGGACTTCAATCCTGAATCACGAACACCCCAGGGTAAATTCTCTATGTAGTTAAGGCTGAAGCTGTCCTGGCTTTACCTTACTCAATGCTTCTTCGAGTGATGCGGTGAGCTTTTCCATTCGTTCGCGCATCTTATCTTTATCACTTTGGATTTGTTGAGCTTCATGAAGCTCATAACAGATATTCAAAGCGGCAATCGTGAGTAGTTTAACCTCATTGGTTACCTTAGTACGCTCAGCCATATCTTTCAATCGTTGATCAAGATCTTTGGCGGCATAAATCAAAGACTCTTCCTGTCCAGGTGGACAGTTTACTCGAGTTACTTTTCCTAAAATTTCGACGTCAACCGCTTGATTACTCATGATTAATGAACTCTATTAGCGTACCTAAAGATCTTACACCCTTGTGTAATATCGAGGGGCAACTATAGGAAAAGCTGGAGTAAGATTCAAGCTTTTCACATCTCTTCGTCTTAAAAGGCGAAGCAAAAACTCAGTTATTAGGCAATTTGAGTAAAAGCTGCGCACAATTGATCACTTGGGCGTTTGCGCATGATCGTCGAAGTGATAGGATTGGAATTATTTTGTTAACACAGAGCCCATTATGAGCGAGATTACCTTTCCTGACTACGATGAATTAGCGCTAGAACTAAAACAAGCTGCGTTAAATATCACTCCGGCTGAATTGCACGGCCTACTTTCTGGAATGTTAGCTGGTGGACTAAGCTTAAAAGATAAAAGCTGGCAGCCACTTGTTTTTGATTACACGAATGATGGTATGGGGTGGCCAACCAAGCCATTGAATGCAGCGGAAACAATGTTGCAATCCACCAATAGTCAATTAACTCGCTTAAGTATGGAATTTACTCTGATGTTACCTGAATCGACAGGTGAGCAGGCAATATTTGATTTGGCTGACTCAGTTGCTGAGTGGGTCAACCATTTTATTTCCGGAGTTGGACTTGCTGGGGCGAAGGTTAAAAAAGCATCGCCAACAGCGAAAGAAGCACTCGAAGACTTAGAGGAAATCGCTAAGTTAGGCATTGACGAAGAAGATGACCTAGAAGAACAGGCCGAACTTCTTGAGCAGGTTATTGAGCATGTTAAAGCCTGTGTACTCGCACTTCATGCTGATTTCGGTGTCAGACCTGAACAGGACAAAAAGCCAACCCTGCATTAAGGGAAGCGGGAGCAAAAGGTGAAATCATTTGATGTGATCATTGCTGGTGGAGCAATGGCCGGTGGAACATTGGCATTGGCATTAAACCAGCTTAGTCAACAAGGGTTATCTATCGCGGTTATCGAAGCATTTCAATCAGATAACCGGCAACATCCAGGATTTGATTCTCGTGCGATTGCTTTATCGTACGGAACCGTACAAATTTTAGAGCAATTTGATCTATGGCGTGATTTACGAGCAGTAGCAACGCCTATCACTCATATTCACGTGTCAGACCGTTCCCACTATGGGATGACAGAAATTGACCATAACGAAGCCGATCTCAATGCGCTAGGATACGTTATAGAGCTTGCTAATGTGGGCAAAATCTATGATGACAAATTACATCAGTGTCCGAACATTGAAATGTATTGCCCAATGAGTGTTGCTGATATTAAACGTGAGCAACAGCAAGTGATTGTGTCGTTGTCAGACGGTTCTGCTATCTCAGGTAAATTACTGGTGGCAGCCGACGGCGCGGTATCAACGTGTAGCCAGAAACTCGATATGACATCGACATTACACGACTTTGGTCAATGTGCCATTGTGGCTAATGTCGTGAGTAGTGAAGCACACAATGGTCGTGCTTTTGAGCGTTTTACTCATCATGGTCCAATTGCTCTCTTACCGATGAGTGAACGGCGTTTATCTCTTGTGTGGTGTATTGAACCTGAGAAAGTGTCTGATCTTATGACATGTTCTGATGATGAGTTTTTAAAGCAACTGCAGCAAGATTTTGGTTGGCGGTTAGGCCGTTTTACTCGAGTAGGAAAACGAGCCTCATATCCCTTACAATTAAGTCATAGAGAAAAAAATGTTTCTCATCGTTTTGCTATTGTTGGTAATGCTGCACAGACATTACATCCGATAGCAGGACAAGGGTTTAATTTGGGAATTCGCGATGTCGCAAGTTTAGCGGAAGAAGTGACCAAAGGTGATGATATTGGTTGTTATCGTCAACTGGCTCGTTTTCAGCAGCGAAGAGAATGTGATCGTCAAGCGACAATCACATTAACGTCTTCTCTGGTTCATCTGTTTTCAAATGATTTGCTGACGCTTCAAGTAGGACGAAATCTCGGACTAGCGGTGCTTGATAATATTACTCCGCTAAAAGCGCCTCTTTTAAAACGAACCTTAGGGATCGTGAATCGATAGAAGGTATTCAAATATGATGCAAAGTGTGGATATTGCGATAGTGGGTGGTGGTATGGTCGGCCTCGCGTTGGCTGCTGCTTTCAAAGACACAGACCTACGAATCGCAGTCATTGAAGGGAAAATTCCTGACGACACCTTAGATGAACTACCGGATGTGCGCGTATCAGCTTTAAGCCGATCTACAGAAATGATTTTGCGTAATCTCAACGCGTGGGATGGTGTGATGTCTCGTCGAGCAGCACCATATTCAGCGATGGAAGTATGGGAGCAAGATAGTTTTGCTCGCATTGAATTCAGTGCTAATCAAATGACCCAGCCTAATTTGGGTCATATTGTTGAGAACCGAGTTATTCAACTGGCGTTACTTGACCAAGTGAAGAAGCAGATAAATGTCTCTTTACACATGCCTGTCACCATACAGAATATTGCGGTTGGTGAAAGTGAAGCTTGGTTAACGCTGAGTGATGGACAAGCGGTGACAGCAAAATTGGTTGTTGGTGCTGATGGGGCTAACTCATGGGTTCGTAAACAGTTTGATATTCCATTGACTCATTGGGATTATGGTCACAGCGCTATTGTTGCTAACGTACGCACTGCAGAGTCTCATGACAGTATTGCTCGACAAATTTTTACACCACTAGGTCCGTTGGCGTTTTTGCCAATGCAAGATCCTAACCTTTCTTCAATTGTTTGGTCTACGGATCCTAATCGTGCTGAGCGTTTGTTGGAAATGCCGGATGATAAATTTAATCAGGCACTCACCACTGAGTTTGATGGTCGTTTAGGATTATGTGAATTGCAGGGGGAACGCCAAGCCTTTCCTTTGAAGATGCGCTATGCTCGCGATTTTGTACTAGACCGTGTTGCGTTAGTGGGTGATGCAGCTCATACCATTCATCCATTAGCTGGCCAAGGTGTTAACTTGGGGTTATTGGATGCAGCAGCTCTTGCACAAGAAGTGATCGCTCAGTGGCAAAATGGGGAAGATATTGGTGCAAAACGCAATTTACGTGGTTATGAACGTTGGCGTAAAGCTGAAGCTGCTAAAATGATTGCTGCGATGCAAGGGTTTAAAGACCTGTTTGAAGGCAATAACCCAGCGAAAAAATTAGTTCGTGGTATCGGCATGAAGCTGGTAGGGCAACTGCCAGGCGCTAAAGATGAGATAATGAAACGTGCTTTAGGGCTGAAAGGTGACTTACCAGATTTAGCTAAGATGGCTCGTGGAGTACACGAATCATAATGAGTAAAGGGTTGGCTTCTGCCAACCCTTTTTAAATCTTTTCTTCTGCGTTAAGCACTCTCAGACATGGGCGCAGCGCAACTTCATGACTTCTTGGTTCACTTCTTTGACCGTCTGAAAATGACGAACTTCAGCCTTGTCTGGCACAATGAGCTTACCATTATCAAATTCAAATTTACCAATACCAGAGATATAGATTCTTCCTTTGAACAACCGGCTTATATGCTTAGCAATCATACTTGGCGTATAGCGCTTGAAGAGTCTCATGTTTGGGTCCTTTTATTTTTTTGAAAGCCATACAAGCATATCTGATCAATGTTAGAACTTGTGTGACAAGTGCATATATATAACCATATGAATGCAATTTTTTAGCAAAATGTGCTGATATAGACACTTTTACCTGTAATTATTCTGTTGGTCGATAACTTGCTTCATTCGTTATATGCAATTTTGTTGCCAACTCATCCGAATTAATAGTATTAGGTGTGACTAAATTAATTGGTCTCAATAAAACAATAGCCTATAGATGTTGTAAACGTAGAAGAGTTTTGTCGATGTGTCGGGTACGTGGCAAAAAAAAATGCCCGCAAAATCTTTGCGGGCCAATAGTCACAGATGCATTACACAAAAAGTGGATGTACTGAAACAATCAGTGGATTCACTTTTTCGTTAGTTACGTTAAAGCATCATTTTTATACTTCAACATTAACCAACGGTACCGAGAGTACTCTAAAAATAATCTGATGACTATTTATGTTTTGCTATTGATTTAATATTCATGACGAAATATTGCATAATGTGAGCAATATCACGCATGTATGTAATGCTTTACATAGTGGGCTTGGGATCTCTTTGAATGTTACTAATCAAAGGCTTGACTAGGTTTTCCAAGTCGACACGTTTTAGGCAGATTCCTGCCATTTTTGAGCCGCTACTGATAGTGACATCATTTTGCGTTAATATGCTTTTATCGAATAAGATAGGCATTTCAGTTTTAAGATTTATAGGTGTTACAGTGCCTATAATATAACCAGTTATTGGCTCTACCTTATCTATTTCGGCACAGGTCATCCTACGCCAACCTAAAATGGCGCGAACTTTTTTCGGATCAACGCTTGTATTCCCAGCGGTACAGGCAAGGGCGTAACGATTAGACATATCTCTCAGTAATATGCATTTCACCATTTGTTCAGTCTGGATACCACGTTGTTTAGCGGCATCTTCTACGGTTTTAGCTGGCGATTGGTGAGGCAGCAGGCGATATTTCACCTGCTGTTGATCAAGATACTGAGTGATCTTAGTTTTGAACTCGGGATTATTCATCATCAAGAGAGTAGGGTAGTGGCTCCATTTTCCAGCGTGTTTCTGGTTGGTTAGCTAACCGGAATTGGGTATCCGCTTCCAAATTATTAGGCAATACGGCTAACGCAATCGCGTGCTTGTCTGCAAATTGATAGTACGCCATCAGTTGGCCTGCTTTACGCCAGTTGTCACCCACTGCTCGCTCAAGTTCAATCACTTCGCCTTGGGGTAATGGTGTCGTTATATTGCCGCTAATGGGATACATAGCGCGTTTGTTGATGCCGCGATACTTTGCTCGAGCGACAGTCTCTTGGCCGGTATAACAGCCTTTGGTAAAACAAATGCCATCGAGAGCTTGTAAGTTCAATGCTTGTGGAATGTGCACGTTCTGCTCAGACGAAGTGATAACAGGCAGAGCGTCCTCAATATCGAAGCGGGTCCAAAATTCTTCTGTGACTTTTGTTCCAGAAAAATCGTTAATGAGTGTTTCGGCTGCTGAGTTTGAAACGAGTAATAGCCAGCGCTGCTGAGAAATTTTCACGGCAGTTCCATCGATTAACGGGCGCACATCACCTTGAGATTCAGTATTCTCATCTATCCACTGTTGTGCTTTAGGCCCCATCATTCCCAAGGCGATGTCATCAGTCTCCGTGATGTCAACTTTGGAAAATACGGCGTATTTTTTTATCTCAGCAAGCTCTATTTCCAACGCTGATTTAGGTTGGAATAGTGCATATCCATCGCGATGATGGAAGAGTCGAAAAACAGACCATACCTTACCTTTTGCATCACAATGTGCGCCAAAAGTGGATTGATCGGCTGCCAAAGTCACGACATTACAAGTCACTTGGCCTTGTAAGTAACTTTTCTTGTCATCACCAACCATGGAGATTGCACTCCATGAATTTAAATGTGTGAGCGCTAGCTCAGGAATAGCATCTGCCGCTGTGATGTCGAGCGGAGAAAATTGATTTTTCCAGTCCATACTGTTCACCTAAGTGAAGAATTTCCTTTATGGTAATCTGGTTGATGTTTTTTGTCAGCTTCAACTGACTCTTTGATTTTGGTCACTGGTTGTCGGCAACATGTGTTGTTACACTGACAGTAGAAAATAAAAGAATAAGTGAGGAAAAACATGTACTCCGCAGAAGAAAAAGCTCGTATCAAATGGGCATGCCGCCGAGGCATGTTGGAGCTTGATGTTGTGATCATGCCATTTTACGAAGAATGTTTTGAAGACTTAACACCAGTAGAGCAACAAAATTTTGTATCACTTTTAGAATGCGATGACCCAGATTTATTTAAATGGATCATGGGACACGGACGTTCTGAAAACCTCAACAATGCGGCTATGGTTGATAAAATTGTCGCCTATAACCTCAGCAAAGCGCGTTAAGCTTTATCTGAATCCTTCTTTTCATTCCCTCATCGTCAATCAACTAATGCTACAGCTGTTGATGTGGGGGATTGTCGCTTTTGATTGGCCATTAGTTGCCAGTGCTGGTCTGCTTGCCCTGCTTATCTCCTATAGCCGAAGTGTTTCACTACTTCATCCACATTTATCTGGTGATATAGAAATTGATTTTGAGTGTTCTCGGATTTACAGCATTCAAGAGTGCTCGTATCAATCAGTAAATACTTTATTGGCGCAATGGTTTATTGGTTTTAAAACGGAGCAAAAGCATTGGGTACTGCTTTGGAGAGATAGTTGTTCTGATGAAGTGTACCGCCATTTACTTGTTGCACTGAAAAGGGAGCGCTGAGCGCTCCCATTGAACTATTGATTTGGTGTGAGTATCGTTGGGCCACTTGGCTCTTTAGGTTCGGGATAGTCTAAGGTGTAATGCAACCCTCGGCTCTCCTTACGCTGCATGGCGCATCTCACCATAAGCTCAGCAACTTGCAGTAAATTACGTAACTCCAATAAGTTATTCGATACTCTAAAATTACTGTAATACTCATGTGTTTCTTGTTGCAGTAACTGAATTCTTCTTAAAGCTCGTTCTAACCGTTTATCTGTGCGAACAATACCCATGTAATCCCACATAAAAAGGCGTAACTCATGCCAGTTGTGCTGGATCACCACTTCTTCATCTGAGCAACTCACTTGGCTTTCATCCCATATGGGCAATTCAGAGCATAAATGAATTTGCGGCAACTCTTGCAAGATAGCTTGTGCTGCAGACCATGCATATACCACGCATTCGAGTAGAGAGTTTGATGCCATTCGATTGGCACCGTGTAAACCGGTGTAACTCACTTCCCCAATTGCATATAAGTGGTTTAGGTCGGTTTTCCCTTGTTGATCGACCATCACACCACCACAGGTATAATGAGCTGCGGGGACGATAGGAATGGGCTCTTTGGTCATATCAATACCCAACTCCATGAGACGGCTATAAATCATGGGAAAGTGTTGCTGAATAAACTCTGCACGTTTATGCGTAATATCGAGATACATACAATCTGCGCCCAAACGTTTCATTTCATAATCGATTGCTCGAGCCACTACATCTCGCGGCGCTAATTCTGCTCTTTCATCGAAATCTAACATGAAGCGTGAGCCGTCAGGTCGGCGCAGATAAGCGCCTTCCCCACGCAGAGCTTCGGTTAACAAAAAATTACGCGCTTCTGGGTGATATAGGCAAGTGGGGTGGAATTGGTTGAATTCCAAATTAGCGACACGACAGCCCGCACGCCATGCCATGGCAATACCATCACCAGAAGAGATATCTGGATTGGATGTGTATTGGTACACTTTTGAAGAACCGCCAGTAGCCAAAACCACACATTTAGCGCGAATCGTTTCAACATGCTCATCATGTCGATTCCAGACGTAAGCACCAACGACGGTTTGTTGGCTCCCGCCGACTTTATCTTCAGTGATAAGGTCTAACGCATTATGACGTTCAAAGATCTGTATATTAGGATGTTTTTTTACATTTTCTTGTAGTGAAGTTTGCATTGCCATGCCGGTTGCGTCGGCAGCATGAAGAATACGGCGGTGGCTATGTCCGCCCTCTCTAGTGAGATGATAACGAGGAGTCTCATCCTCAGTGTTGGGGTCGTTCAGCTTGTCAAAAGGGACGCCACCATCGATAAGCCACTGTACGCAAGGTTTTGCATGTTCTGCAATAAAGCGAACCGTTTGCTCATCACATATACCTGCGCCTGCAATCAAGGTATCTTGAACGTGTGAGTCAATACTGTCCGTTTCATCAAATACTGCTGCAATTCCTCCTTGTGCATAGTAGGTTGATCCTTCGCTGCGCGGGCCTTTACTGAGCACAATGACTTGGCAATGGTCGGCGACATGTAATGCAAGTGATAAGCCAGCAGCACCGCTACCGACAATCAGTACATCACACGTGTGTTCCTTATGGGTGTTCATAACGCATTGAAATCCTTTAACGATATTAGGTTACGACAAATGGACTGATATCGAGGTGGTCATGTACAGGCCAAACTTCCATTCTTAACTCAACGCTAATCTCATTAGCGAATCATTGAGATCAGTAACAATTGCCACTATTTCTAGTATGATGGGACCTAGTTATTTTTACTTTTGGTGTTGTTGTTAACCTTAAAAATGCCAATATCCAATAGTGTCCTTTTCTGAAATAGATTTGAAAAGGAAAAGCATTTATATCGTCAATGCTATTGTGTTTCGGTAATGAAATCTTCAATATCTTATAGAGTGTTTTCGCAAACCTAGATTGCATCACATTGCGAATTAACTATGGTAAAAATTTCACAGAGAATTGAACTTTATCTAAACCACTGAGTCACAATAGGTGCTCATGTAAGTAGTGGTGCCAATACACATTCTGCACAATTAATGCCCATATCTGAGAAGGTAAGGGGATATAACAATAGGAGTAACCGCTCGAATGAACGAGCAGCTGACCGATCAGGTATTGATTGAGCGAGTTCAGAACGGAGATAAGCAAGCTTTTAATCTTTTGGTACTTCGTTATCAAAACAAGGTCTGCAACCTTATTTCTAGGTATGTGAGCAATTCTGGTGATGTAGCTGATGTTGCGCAGGAAGCTTTTATTAAAGCATACCGCGCCATCCCAACGTTTCGTGGTGATAGCGCATTTTATACCTGGCTGTATCGCATAGCTGTCAATACTGCAAAAAACCACATCGTGGCTCAGGGGCGTAGACCTCCCGCTACTGATGTCGACGCTGAAGAAGCGGAATTTTATGAAACGGGTAGTGCATTGAAAGAAATTTCGAACCCTGAAAATCTGACGTTGTCCAAGGAATTGAAAGGGGCAGTGTTTAGTGCGATCGAAGCGCTACCTGAAGATTTGAAAACTGCGATGACGTTACGAGAGCTCGATGGCTTGAGTTACGAGGACATCGCGCAAGTAATGGATTGTCCCGTTGGAACGGTGCGTTCTCGTATCTTCCGTGCTCGTGAGGCAGTAGAGAAAAGAATTCGACCTTTGCTCTAAGGCTGATGTTAGTAACTACTATGGTGAAAAGAATGGCTGACAAAGAAAAACTTTCAGCTCTCATGGATGGAGAAACGATTGACAAGTCCTTTATACAGGAATTGGTCAACGATCAGGAGGGGCTGGATGCGTGGAAAAATTACCATTTAATTGGTGATGTCATGCGTGGTGAGGCTCCCGAAAAACCAGAATGGAATATTGCTGAGAGTGTGGCTCTGGCGTTGGAAAATGAACCTGGGCACAATGCTCGTTACACACAAAGTGCAAATGTGGTGGATGACACACCATTGCCTATCGAGGCTCAACCTAAGCCAACGAAAGCTCGTCGTCAGTTGCCAGCTTGGTTGTCTCAGTTTGGACAAGTTGCGGTTGCTGCTTGTGTCTCGTTAGTTGTCATTGTTGGTGTTCAGCAATACGGCTCGAGTGATCAAACCGTTGCATCTCAGTCTAGCGATGACCAGATCCCAGTTTTGCAAACCATACCTTTATCTGGAAAGGCTGAACCCGTAAGTCTTGTCACTCATGAAGCGAATGATGATCGTGGTGAGTCGAATATTCAAGAGCAACGTCGTCGTGTGAACGCCTTTTTGCAAGACTACGAGTTGCAATTAAGACTGAATAGTGAGAGCGGTGTGGCCTCACAACCATCAAAATAATTGGTAGTTGAATGAAGAAATTTCTGATCAGTGTGCTGACGCTGTTCAGTTTGAGCTCGACAAATTATGCCTTTGCAGAAGATTCTTCTGCGGAGGCTTTGTTGCATCAAATGAACAGAGCAAGTCAGCAACTCAATTATGAGCTGTCTTATATCCTGATTAAGAAAAACGGCTTGGAGCCGATTTTATATCGTCATGCTCGAGAAAAATCCCAGCAGTTTGCCCATTTGGTTTATTTAAGTGGGCCGGTTCGAGAAGTGATTCGCCGCGGTGATGAGGTCAGTTATATTGAACCCGGTGTTGATCCCTTCACTATCGAGTCGAGCAATATGGTTGCTCCTTTGATGCCAATGCTTAATAGCAACGTTGATCAATTGGGTAAGTACTATGACTTTGTCAAAGTGGGTCGAGCTCGTGAAGCGGGCAGTCCTTGTCAGGTACTACGCATCGTTCCGAAAGATGGTTTGCGTTATTCTTACATTTTGTGGGTAGATGAACACAGCGATCTTCCGCTGCGAGCTGATCTGGTGGATCGTAATGGGGAAGTCCTCGAGCAGTATCGTACGATCTCGTATTCGATCAACGATAAAATCGCTAAGATGATGTCTGGTTTAAACAGTGTTAAACTGCCCGAAGTGCTCTCCATTCCTAAAGGGAATATTAAGAAAGCCAAGTGGGCAGTCGAATGGGTACCTGATGGCTTTAAGGCAATGGAGATTAATCGTTACCGAATGGCGATTACTGATCGTTTAGTGGAAAGCCAAATGTTTTCTGATGGGTTGTTTAGTTTTTCTGTCTATGTGTCAGAACGAGATAATCACTCATTGAAAAATCAGTTGTTCCGCCAAGGGCGTCGAACTCTGCAAACTTATGTCCAGGGTGATAATGAGATCTCTGTGATTGGCGATATTCCTCCTGCAACGGCTCAGAAAGTTGCCCAGTCGGTGCAATTTAATCGTCAGGGAGTTAAGTAATTATGATGACCGCGTTAGCCACAGTGATGGCCGTTCAACAGCAAAAGCAAGGGTATCAAATCCAACTGAGTTGTGAACAAAAAACCAGCTGCAGTAGTTGTTCTTCCGCAAAAAGCTGTGGTACGGGGTTAGTCTCTAAAGCGATAGGTAGCAAAGCGCTGCTTTGGACGCTTAAAACCGACCAAACCGTTCGGCAAGGTCAAGTAGTAGAAATAGGCTTCCCAGAAAAGAGCTTATTGCAGTCTGCAGCCTTAGTTTACCTTGTGCCACTCTTTATGATGATTATTGGTGCATGGCTTGGCGATAGTTTTTTTGCGCCAGAGATGGGCGGTGGAGAAGGTACCGTTATTCTGTCTTCATTTCTTTTTATTGCGCTAGGTATTGGATTAGCAAAATATTGTTCACCGCGCTTAGAACAACGCTCTCAAAACGAAGTTGTTTTGCTAAGAGTGCTTGGAGAGCCTATTGTTTAAAGAATCATCAATCGTTTAAATAAGGTGCGAACCAAAGCGAAATTGGTTAGAATCGCCCAACTTGAATGAAATACCGCCACTGGCGGTATTCTATTTTCCTAATTTACAAGAGTTTAGTCATCCCAAACCTATGAAGCACATTCGTAACTTTTCGATCATCGCCCACATCGACCATGGTAAGTCGACTCTATCTGACCGCTTAATTCAAGTCTGTGGTGGATTGACTGACCGTGAAATGGCGGCACAAGTTCTAGATTCGATGGATCTAGAGCGTGAACGTGGTATCACCATTAAATCTCAGAGTGTGACGCTGGATTACAAAGCTAAAGATGGCGAAACCTATCAGCTAAACTTTATCGATACTCCAGGACACGTTGACTTCTCATACGAAGTGTCGCGTTCCCTTGCTGCTTGTGAAGGGGCGTTATTGGTGGTCGATGCAGGTCAAGGCGTAGAGGCTCAAACTCTAGCAAACTGTTATACCGCGATTGAAATGGACCTAGAAGTGGTTCCGGTATTAAACAAAATCGACTTGCCAGCTGCTGACCCAGAACGCGTTGCTGAAGAAATTGAAGACATCGTTGGTATCGATGCCATGGAAGCTGTACGTTGTTCAGCAAAAACCGGTATTGGTGTTGATGATGTTTTAGAAAACATTGTTAAATCTATTCCGGCACCAACGGGCGATCCTGATGCCCCTCTACAAGCGCTTATCATTGATTCATGGTTTGATAACTACTTAGGTGTTGTTTCTTTGGTCTGCATTAAAAATGGTAGTTTGAAGAAAAACGACAAAATCAAAGTGATGAGTACTGGTCAAACTTGGGGTATTGATGGTATTGGTATTTTCACACCAAAACGCGTCCCAACCGATGGCCTTGAAACGGGCGAAGTTGGCTGGGTTGTTTGTGGTATCAAAGACATTCTTGGCGCACCTGTTGGTGATACGCTTACTCTTGCGAAAAACGGGTGTGAAAAAGCGTTACCTGGTTTTAAAAAGGTTCGCCCACAAGTTTATGCTGGTCTGTTCCCTGTATCATCAGATGATTACGAAAACTTCCGTGATGCACTGGGTAAACTGTCACTAAATGATGCTTCGTTATTTTACGAGCCAGAAACATCAGCAGCGTTAGGCTTTGGTTTCCGTTGTGGTTTCCTTGGGATGCTGCACATGGAAATTATCCAAGAACGTCTAGAGCGTGAATATAACCTAGACCTTATCACTACAGCGCCGACAGTAGTTTACGAAGTAGTGAAAACGGATCAAGAAATTATCTATGTAGATAGCCCTGCGAAATTACCGCCAGTTAGTGATCTTGAAGAAGTTCGTGAACCGATTGCTCGTTGTAACATCTTGGTTCCAGAAGAGTACTTAGGTAACGTTATTACCTTGTGTGTTGAAAAACGTGGCGTGCAACAAGATATGGTGTACCACGGTAATCAAGTGGCACTTACTTATGATATTCCAATGGCTGAAGTGGTATTGGATTTCTTTGATCGCTTGAAATCAACGTCACGCGGTTATGCATCACTAGAGTATAACTTCCAACGTTTTGAAGCATCTGACATGGTGCGTGTAGACGTACTGTTGAATGGTGAGCGTGTTGACGCATTAGCTATCATCACTCACAAAGATCAAGCGCAAGCTCGTGGTCGACTCTTGGTTGAGAAAATGAAAGAATTCATTCCTCGTCAAATGTTTGATATCGCGATCCAAGCGGCGATTGGCGCTCACATTATTGCTCGCTCTACTGTGAAACAGTTACGTAAGAACGTACTGGCAAAATGTTACGGTGGTGACGTGAGTCGTAAGAAAAAACTGTTGAAGAAACAGAAAGAAGGTAAGAAACGCATGAAACAGATTGGTAACGTTGAATTACCACAAGAAGCGTTCTTGGCCATTCTGCACGTTGGCAAAGACTAGTATTTGCTAATGTATTGTTTTTAAATGGCACAATATTGGGTGAAAGGGTTTCGGCTCTTTCACTTTCGTATTTTTAGATAAGGGAAGTCAATGGCCAACACATTTTCACTATTCTTGGTAATCTTGACCTTAGTGACAGGTATCATTTGGGTGTTAGAGAAGTTTGTTTGGGGCAAAAAACGTCAGCAAAAAATGACGCAGCTGCAAACAGAAACCAATGGCATTGATCCTAACCTTGTTAAAAAGATCGATCCTCAACCTTGGTGGGTTGAAAACGCTGTATCCATTTTTCCTGTTATTGCGTTTGTGCTTATTTTACGCTCGTTTATTTTTGAACCATTCCAAATCCCATCAGGCTCAATGATGCCTACATTATTAGTTGGGGATTTTATTGTGGTTGAAAAATATGCGTATGGTTTAAAAGACCCTGTATGGCACACCACGTTAGTTCCAACTGGAGAACCAAAGCGTGGTGATATTGTTGTATTCAGATACCCTAAAAATCCAAGTGTTGACTATATTAAGCGTTTGGTGGGAATGCCTGGCGACACTATTCGTTACAGCCGTACAAAACAAGTGTGCATCCAACCACAAGGCGAGAGTCAATGTAAGCCAGTGAAGCTGAGCAATGTTCAAGAAAGCCAATTTATACAGGGTGGTATCCCATTAATGCAGCTTGATGAGCAATTAGGGTCAGTAAAACACAATATTTTGATTAACCCGATGCATATGGATCCGGTTGATCAATATCAGCCTCGTCCAGGTGTCAATGAATGGGTGGTGCCAAAAGGCCATTATTTCATGATGGGTGATAACCGGGACAATAGTGCAGATAGCCGTTTTTGGGGCTTTGTCCCTGAAGCAAATTTAGTCGGTAAAGCTGTCGGTATTTGGATCAGTTTTGAATTTGATCGTCCAGCAGACAGTATTTTGCCTTCCTGGGTACCAACTGGTGTGCGTTTTAACCGCATCGGTGGCATTAACTAAGCCAGAGTTCGTTCTGGCATAAACACATCGAGAGAGTATGACTTCTCCTATTAATCAATTAGAGAAAAAGCTTGGCTACACATTTCAAAATAGTGAGCTGATCAACTTGGCGCTGACACATCGCAGCGCCAACGGAAAACATAACGAACGTCTTGAGTTTCTGGGCGATTCAATTTTAAGTTTTGTCGTCGCTGATGATTTATATCATCGTTTTCCTAAAGTAAACGAAGGTGACATGAGCCGCATGCGTGCAACATTGGTTCGTGGTAATACATTAGCGGAACTAGGCCGTGAATTCGGTTTAGGAGATTACTTAAAATTAGGTCCAGGCGAGTTGAAAAGTGGCGGTTACCGCCGTGATTCAATCTTGGCCGATGCTGTAGAAGCGATTATCGGGGCGATTTATTTAGACAGCGATATTGAAGTGGTGCGTGGCATCATTTTAAGTTGGTATAAGTCACGTCTGGAGTCGATTCAGCCTGGTGTTTCACAGAAAGATCCTAAGACTCGTTTACAAGAGTTCTTGCAAGGAAGAAGAAAACCACTTCCGGTCTATACTGTAACTAACATTAAAGGTGAAGCACACAATCAGGAATTCACTGTATCGTGTGAAGTGGCAGGCGTTGGAGAGCCTGTTATTGGTAAAGGCACCAGTCGTCGCAAGGCAGAGCAAGCGGCTGCGGAAACGGCTTTAGAGCAACTAACGAATGTCTGAAAAAGAATTTGATATCGATGCGTTTTTCGAATCGAAACCACAACCAACCTCGGCACCAGAAAACCAACATTGTGGTTTTGTGGCGATCGTTGGCCGCCCTAACGTAGGTAAATCGACGCTGCTGAACAACCTTCTCGGCCAGAAAATTTCGATTACGTCGCGTAAACCTCAAACCACTCGCCACCGTATTATGGGCGTAGATACTGAAGGTGACTATCAAGCGATCTATGTGGATACTCCAGGGTTACACATTGAAGAAAAGCGTGCGATTAACCGTTTAATGAACCGTGCTGCAAGCAGTTCATTAAGTGACGTGAACTTAGTGCTTTTCCTCGTCGATGGTACACATTGGACTGCTGATGATGAAATGGTGTTCACCAAATTACAGAAAGCGAATTTTCCAATCGTGCTGTGTGTGAACAAAGTGGATAATGTCAAAGATAAAAATGATGTCATGTTGCACATGATGGAGCTGTCTAAACGTTATAACTTCGTGGATGTAGTACCGATTTCTGCAAAACATGGTAAGAATATTGAGGTGTTGCGTAAACATGTTCGTGATCACTTACCTAAGGCAGTTCATCACTTCCCTGAAGAATATGTGACAGACCGTTCCCAACGCTTTATGGCATCAGAAATCATTCGTGAAAAGCTCATGCGTTTCACTGGTGAAGAACTGCCTTATTCGGTTACCGTTGAAATTGAACGTTTCGATTACAACCCGGATACCGATGGATTCCATATTAACGCTTTGATCCTTGTTGAACGTAGTGGTCAGAAGAAAATGGTGATCGGTACCAAAGGTGAAAAAATTAAAACCATTGGTCGTGAAGCTCGCTTAGATATGGAAGATTTATTTGGCCGTAAGGTCTACTTGGAAACTTGGGTTAAAGTGAAGTCTGGTTGGGCTGATGATGAACGTGCCTTACGTTCTCTTGGTTACATCGACGATCTGTAATTCCTCTCCAATCGTATTCAGCGCTCAGCATTGAGCGCTGACATCTCCTTACCATCATAATGGGTATTACCCCAACCTTTACTTGGATTTTGGAATGAGCCTTGACGGTCTACAGCGATGTTTTGTTCTGCATCGACGTCCCTATAGTGAATCTAGCCTAATTCTTGATGTATTTAGTGAAGAATACGGGCGGATGAGTATTATGGCCAAAGGCGCTCGCGGAAAAAGATCGAACCTCAAAGGTCTATTACAGCCTTTTACTCCTCTGTTAATAAAATGGTTTGGTAAAGGTTCAATGAAAACCTTACGCCAAGCTGAGCCTATTAGCTTAGGGATTCCCCTTAGCGGTATCATGCTTTATTCGGCTATGTACGTAAACGAACTGGTAGATAGAATCCTCGCACCAGAGATTCCCTATCCAGAGTTATTTCATGATTATTTGCAAGTTCTCTCAGAGCTCGCTCAGTCCGATAATCCTGAGCCAGCATTGCGCCGCTTCGAATTGGCATTATTATCGTCTATTGGTTATGGAGTAGATTTCTTACATTGTGCGGGGACTGGGGAACCGGTTGATCCAAATATGACTTATCGATACCGTGAACAAAAAGGCTTTATTGCATCAGTTAGACGGGATAATCTGACGTTCATGGGCGATGAGTTGATCGCTATCAGTGAGCGACGTTTTACAACGAAAGCGCAGCTACAAGCTGCAAAACGTTTTACCCGAATCGCATTAAAGCCATATCTTGGCAGTAAACCCTTAAAGAGCAGAGAATTGTTTCGACAAACAATACTACCTAGAGCACGGAGTACAGGAAAATGAGCTCAATTTTGTTAGGTGTGAATATTGATCATATTGCAACGTTACGTAATGCACGTGGAACTAAATATCCAGATCCTGTGCATGCTGCAGAAATAGCAGAGCGTGCTGGTGCTGATGGTATTACGATTCACTTGCGTGAAGATCGTCGCCACATTAAAGATCGTGACGTTAGAATTTTGCGTGAAACATTACAAACACGAATGAATCTTGAGATGGCAGTGACTGATGAAATGGTTGAGATTGCGTTGCAAACTAAGCCGGAATACGTTTGTTTAGTGCCTGAAAAGCGTGAAGAATTGACCACTGAAGGTGGCCTTGATGTTTTGGGCCAATTAGAAAAAGTGAAAGCGGCGACAGGTAAACTGACTGCTGCTGGGATTCGTGTGTCACTGTTTATTGATGCTGACCGTGAGCAAATTGACGCAGCCAAAGCGTGTGGCGCTCCGTTTGTTGAACTTCATACTGGTCACTACGCCGATGCGGAAACAGAAGATGAACAGCAAGCTGAATTGAAAAAAATTGCTGCTGCAGCGAGTTATGCTGCTGATCTTGGTATTATGGTTAACGCTGGTCATGGTTTGACGTACCACAACGTTGCTGCGATAGCCAAAATACCAGAAGTGTATGAATTGAACATCGGCCACTCTATCATGGGTCGCGCAATGTTTGATGGCTTAGATAAAGCCGTGGTAGACATGAAAACGGCAATGATTGAGGCACGTCGTCCTTCACTATGATTATTGGCCTAGGAACAGATATTTCAGAAATTGCCCGTATTGAAAAAGCATTGGATAGGACGGGGGCTTCTTTTGCTCGTCGTATTTTAACTGAATCTGAAATAGAGGCTTTTTCTCAACATAAGCAACCAGCTCGATTCTTAGCCAAGCGTTTTGCTACGAAAGAAGCTGCAGCAAAAGCATTAGGAACGGGGATCGCTCAAGGCGTTTCGTTTCAGGATTTTACGGTAACCCATGATGAGTTGGGAAAACCGTTACTTTCTGTTTCTGGCATGGCATTAACGCTCGCTAAACAAAAAGGTATCCGCAGTTTTCATCTGTCTATTTCAGATGAAAGAAATTATGCGGTAGCAACAGTGATCGCTGAGTCGTAACTGAGTTTAGTGATATATAGAAAGGGCGCCCTAGGACGCTCTTTTTTTTAAGTAAAAAGTAAGTAATTACTAACTGTCTAGTAACGCTTTGGCAGCATTTTCAACTTTTTCCATTTCATCTTGTAGCTCAAATAGTTCCGGCTCAACTTCGCTAATACTGGCTCCAGAACGTAACGCTTGTTCTAGAGTCGCACACACTTTTTTCAACCTTGGAACACCACTGTATGAGCAACTCCCATGCATTTTATGGACATGGTGTAGGAGATCTTCTGCAGGATAATCATCATCAGCCAGAGCTTCTTCAATTACCTGATTCACTTGAGGAATATAGTCGATCAGCATTTTTAGCATGTCTCGTGCTAAGTCAGGTTTATTGGCCGATTGACGTAATGCCAGTCCCCAATCAATCACCCCATTACTGGTTTTTACTGTGCTTGAGTCAGCAATATCGTTGTCATTTGTACTGTCTTCAGCTGGTGGAGCAATAGCCAGTTTTTGTACTTTGTCGGTATTTATATTGGGATTCCAATGGACTAGAACTTGTTGAAGAATGTGTTCCTCAATGGGTTTAGTCAGGTAATCATCCATCCCGGCTTTGAGTAAACGGTCGCGCTCACCACTCATCGCATGTGCGGTCACTGCGACAACGGGAGTGTGACTGTTAAGCGCTGACTTTTTGATTTCCTGACAAGCGGTTACCCCATCCATATGTGGCATTTGAATATCCATAAATATGATGTCGAACTTACGCTGCTCGGATTCTTTTACAGCATCTAACCCATTTTTACAGCTGATGACACTTTCTACCCGTTCTTGAAGTAGGGCGGTAATCAATTTTAGGTTAGCTGGATTGTCATCCACTGCCATCACTGTCAGCGGAATACGATCGGAGTTGGGTAGCACTTCGATTGGCTCGATGATTTTTGGCTGATGACTGTTGAGCATCTGCAGCAGCTTTTTACGCGACAGTGGTTTAGTAATGCACTGGACGGGATAGGTCTGCACTAAGTGGTCTGCCAGCGCCAGTTCTGTACTAGGAATACCGATAACCACATTAGAGGATAGGCTCAAAGCCGTGTGGATACTTTCCTCTACGGCTTGCATATCCACTTCTTTAGTCGGTGAGAAATTGAGTAATACAAAATCGTATGGTGTTGATTCTGTGGGCAAGGTCGAGCGATAGGTGACTTTCATACCCGCGTTCACTAGGAATTGCTGAACGATAGAGGCCGCTTGCATATTAGGTTCGATCAAGAGTAACTGTTTGTTCTCCAATGAATCGAGTTCCAATAAGCTTTCACTCATTGGTAAGTCAGTCGTATGCAGGCTTAAGGTAAACCAGAAGGTCGAACCTTGGTGTAAGCGACTGGTTAAACTGATTTCTCCCCCCATCTGGCTAACCAGTTTTTGGGTGATAACCAGCCCAAGTCCAGTGCCTCCATAACGCCGCGAAATACTCGCATCCGCTTGACTAAATGCTTGGAATAGCTGAGCTTGCTGACGTTCAGAAATACCGATACCGGTATCACGAACCATAAATTGCAGTTCAATGCTATCTTCACGTTGTGAGCGCATTTCTACGCTAATGTCGATGTTTCCGCGTTCGGTAAATTTAATCGAGTTCCCCATTAAGTTAGTGAGAATTTGTTGAATACGTAATGGGTCACCGACGACTCCTGCCGGTATTTTCGAGTCTACTTGTAAGGTAATCTCTAGGCCTTTTTCATGGGCACTGGTGGCTTGCAGGTTGATGACTTCTTCTAAGGTATCTTGGAATTCAAACGGAATGTTTTCTAGGGCTAATTTGCCGGCTTCCAATTTAGAAAAGTCTAAGATGTCATTGATGATGTTTAGTAGATTATTAGCCGATTTTTCAATGGTTTGTAGATAATCTTTCTGGCTGTTTGTCAGCTGTGTTTTGAGCATTTGCCGAGTAAAGCCGATCACCCCGTTAAGTGGTGTACGTAACTCATGCGACATATTGGCTAAGAATTCAGATTTAACCCTTGCCGCCTCTTGAGCGCGTTTCTTCGCAATGTCTAATTCGACGTTTTGGATTTCCAGCTGTTCTAGTGTTTCCCGCAAATCAGAGGTGGCTTGGTCAATACTATGCTGCATTTCAACGTGGTATTCGGACAAAGACATCGCCATGGCGTTGATGCCTTTTTTCAAATCATCTAATTCACCATGCATGACACCTTCAATCCGCACATCTAAATGCCCACGTCTAATCCGATCGACAACATCTTTCATGTGTGTGATTGGTTTGGTGACATCGTGCATTAAGCGGAATGCAAAAATACCTGAGAGGATTAACCCCATAATGAGAACTAAACAGGCAGAAAAGATTTCTTGGTATTGCTGCAGCCGCAGTGATGTCAGGTCAAGTTCAATGGACACATAGCCCAGTACTGGAGCATTAGTGGCATTCCAATTCCCCTCGACCAATTGGCTCTCCGCTAAAATAGGTGTGCGCAGGATGAGTGTATTCTCATCTAATTGAGAGCTACTGAGCGGAGGGATCGGTTTGTCCTCTGGATACATCATCTCCTCGAAGTTGGGGTGAAAGTTCGAAGTGACAAACAACTGATTGTTCGCATCGAATACCGCGATACTGCGAACGAATTTAGAATTTTTGCGATGCGCATAACTGATGATACGGCGAACGGATTCTCGGCTGTCGTTACGTAATGCGTCTTCACTCGCGATAGCGAGCGGTTCAATGATATTGGCGCCTGAGTTGATGACTTGATTTTCAAGGTCGTGATAACGGTTGAATGAAAACAGTGCACTAAGTAGTAACCCTATGATTAAGGTTGGTGCGAGAGTCAGTGTGATAACGCGAGCGCGTAAGCCATATCTGGATCGGGTCATTATTGTCTAAACATTATGGTGTGGATATGGGAAAATAACCGACAATTTGTTTGCCAAAGTTATCCGATAAGTCGTTAGCTTAATCAACTCAACCTCTTTCGACAATCTTCACGAAGCAGAATAGTGATACTTGGGCAAAAACGATAACGATTTAGGCAGTGAGCATGGCACGTTTTTTCCAACCAAAAAAGAATACTTCGATAAATAAAAAGCATCAGGTCGTGAGCATCGATAAACTCGATCACCACGGTGCAGGCATTGCCTTTGTGAATAAAAAGCCAGTTTTCATCGATGGTGCATTACCTGGTGAACAAGTTCTGATGCAATTAACGGAAAGTAAAAGTAAGTTTGCTCGCGCTCAGTTAATTAAAGTGCAGCAAGCGAGTGAGCAGCGAATTGATCCATTTTGTCCTCATTATGGTGAGTGTGGTGGCTGTGATATGCAGCATTTAGATAGGCAAGCTCAGTTATATTACAAGCAGCAGACGTTGTCTCAGTTGATGACCAAGTTTGCGGGCGAGTCTTTGGAATTATCGGCGCCTATTTTCGGTGAGGATAAAGCTTATCGTCGGCGTGCTCGCGTGAGTTTATGGTGGGATAAAAAAAGCCAGCAGCTTAACTTTGGCTTTCGCCAAAAGCAGAGTAAGCGCATTGTGAATGTGACGGATTGCCCGGTGCTTGAATCCGATTTAAACCAGCACCTCAAACCATTGCATGAATTACTGGCGAAATTTGAACGTCCTGACATGTTAGGGCATGTGGAGTTAGTTAAAGGGGCGAATACGACGGTATTACTCCTGCGTCATTTAGCACCACTTGCGGCGCAAGATCTCACCAAATTGCGCACTTATGCAGAGAAAGCCCAATTGGCGTTATATTTAATACCAGAAAGTAATGAATTAATACAAGAGCTTGGCGATGAGCCATATTATGATGATTGCCAGATGAAGGTGCCTTTTTTGCCAACGAATTTTATTCAGGTAAACCAAGGTATCAATCAGCAAATGGTTGCTCAGGCATTAGATTGGCTCGAAGTAAGCGAACAAGATCGTATTTTAGACTTATTTTGTGGGCTAGGTAACTTTAGCTTACCGCTTGCGAAACAAGCTGCTGAGGTAGTGGGTGTTGAAGGTGTTGACGAGATGGTCTTGAAAGCAACAGAGAATGCCCAAATAAATCAGATGCATAACATCGCTTTCTATCAGGCCAATTTAGAAGAAGATATGACTACTCAGCCTTGGGCTCGTAAGCAATTTGATAAAATATTGCTCGACCCAGCAAGAGCAGGAGCAGCCGGTATTATAGACCAATTAGGCGCTTTTTCTGCGCGCAAAGTGGTGTATGTATCATGTAATCCTGCTACGCTTGCTCGGGACAGTCAAAGTTTGTTGCGTCAGGGGTATGAATTGGTCCGGTTGGGAATGCTAGATATGTTTCCTCATACCAGTCATCTAGAATCCATGGCGTTATTTATTAAAAAGTAATGATTACTTGGAAAAAAGCGCAAGTGAGCTGAACTTTAATTTTTCTAGCTGTGTCAAACAGCAGAGACAAAGACATTTAGGACGATATCAATGGTTGCGGTACGGAGCGCACACTTAAATCCCGATCAACAATTTGAGCTGAAATCTTGGATTGATAGCTTAAATTTAGAGCCCAGAGCCGCGGCAAAACTGACGGAAGTATACCGTCAGTGTGAAGAACTGCTTGAAGGAAATCCTCAAGCTGCGATGTTGCTATGGCGCGGGCGAGAAATGATTGAAATTCTCATCACTCTCTCGATGGATAAAGCGACGCTTGTGGCCGCCTTGCTTTTACCTATAGCGACCAGTGGCTTACTGGATATGGAAGAGCTGGAAGAGGGGTATGGCAAGGAAATCATAAAACTGATCAATGGCGTTGAAGAAATGGCGGCTATTGGTCAGTTGAATGTCACTTTGCATGGCAGCGAAGCGTCTGCTCAAGTTGATAATGTGCGCCGTATGTTACTGGCTATGGTGGATGACTTCCGTTGTGTGGTTATCAAGCTCGCTGAACGAATTTGTAACTTACGTGAAGTGAAAAATCAGCCGGATGAAGTCCGCCGTTCTGCAGCAAAAGAGTGCGCGAATATCTATGCACCATTGGCAAACCGTTTAGGGATCGGTCAGTTAAAATGGGAAATTGAAGATTACGCTTTCCGTTATCAACAACCCGACACCTATAAGCAAATTGCTAAGCAGTTATCTGAACGCCGTATTGTTCGTGAGCAATATATTAAAGATTTCGTCGACGATTTACGTCAAGAAATGAAAGCTTCCAATATCAAAGCGGAGGTGAGTGGGCGTCCCAAGCACATTTACAGTATTTGGCGCAAAATGCAGAAGAAAAATCTGGCATTTGATGAGCTTTTTGATGTGCGAGCAGTACGTATCATTGCAGACCAGTTGCAAGATTGTTATGCCGCATTAGGCGTCGTTCACACTAAGTACAAGCATTTACCAAGTGAATTTGATGACTATGTCGCGAACCCTAAACCCAATGGTTATCAGTCGATACATACCGTTATTTTAGGTCCAGAAGGCAAAACTATTGAAATTCAGATTCGGACTAAGCAAATGCACGAAGAGTCTGAATTAGGTGTTGCTGCGCACTGGAAGTACAAGGAAGGAAGTTCAGCTGGACGTAGCGGCTATGATGAGAAAATCACTTGGCTGCGTAAACTGCTCGATTGGCAAGAAGAAATGTCCGATTCAGGCGAAATGCTGGACGAACTGCGTAGTCAGGTATTTGATGATCGTGTCTATGCCTTTACGCCACGTGGTGATGTGGTCGATCTACCGATGGGTTCAACACCGCTTGATTTTGCTTACCACATTCACTCAGAAGTAGGGCACCGCTGTATTGGGGCGAAAGTAGGTGGTCGGATTGTGCCATTTACACATAAGTTGCAAATGGGCGATCAGGTAGAGATTATCACCTCGAAAGAACCCAACCCATCACGTGATTGGCTGAATCCATCATTAGGATTTGTTCATTCCGGCCGTGCTCGTGCGAAGATTAACGCATGGTTCCGTAAACAGAGCCGTGAAAAGAACTTAGAAGCTGGGCGTGAAATTCTAGAAACTGAATTAGCCAAAATCGGTGCAACACTAAAAGATGCTGAGCAATACGCACTAAAACGGTTTAACGTTAATTCGTCGGATGAATTGTTCGTAGGTATTGGTAGTGGTGATTTGCGTATTAACCAAATCATTAATCATATTAATGCCTTAGTGAATAAACCGTCTGCAGAAGAGGAAGATAAACTTGCTCTAGAAAAACTGCAGCAAGAAGAGAGTAAGCCAGCTCAAACGACCACAACATATAAAGACGCTGTGGTAGTGGAAGGTGTCGATAACTTAATGACTCACCTTGCTCGTTGTTGTCAGCCAATTCCAGGCGATGACATTTGTGGCTATATTACGCAAGGACGAGGTATTTCGGTTCACCGTAGCGATTGTGAGCAGTTAGCTGAGTTGCGTCATCATGCTCCAGAACGGATTATCCAAACCGTTTGGGGGCGTGGTTTTGTCGGCTCTTATTTGTTGACTTTGCGCGTTGAAGCGATGGAGCGTGGTGGCTTGCTTAAAGATGTCACTACTTTGCTGGCGAATGAAAAAGTGAAAGTAACGAGTATGAAGAGCCGCAGCGACTTCAAACGCCAAATGACGGTGATGGATTTTGAATTAGAGGTCAACAGTGTTGAAGTGTTTGAGAGAGTGACCAAACGCATCGAACAAATTAAAGATGTTATGCAGGTAAAACGACTCGGTTAAACCGTTGTGGTGTGATGCATGATTTATAACGAGGAGGTAGCCCAGTTTACCGCCTCGTTTTTATTTTTATGGAGGAGTGATATGTCACAGTCTATTGAAGAATTGCAAAAAATTATGGCGCAACTGCGAGATCCACAAAATGGTTGTCCCTGGGATAAAGAACAGACATTCAGCTCGATCATTCCTCATACGATTGAAGAAACTTATGAAGTCGTAGATGCCATCCATAATCAGGATTGGCCTAACTTGCAAGAAGAGCTAGGCGACCTATTATTTCAAGTAATCTTTTATAGCCAAATTGCCAAAGAGAAAGGATTGTTCGATTTCAATCAAGTGGTAGAAGGGGTGAATGAGAAATTGATTCGTCGTCATCCGCATGTGTTTGGTGATGAACAATTTACGACTCAAGAACAGCTAGACGCTAACTGGAATGAACAAAAGAAAAAAGAAAAACAGGCATTAGGCAAGCAAGAGAGCAGTATTTTAGATTCAGTGCCTACGTCACTACCCGCTCTGTCACGCGCCAATAAAATCCAAAAGAGATGCAGTAAGGTGGGTTTTGATTGGGGAACGCTAGGTCCAGTTGTTGATAAAGTGCGCGAAGAAATCGATGAAGTGGTCGAGGAAGCTGTGCAAGTGGACATTAATGAACAGCGAGTGGAAGAAGAACTCGGTGATTTATTGTTTGCAACTGTGAACTTGGTCAGACATTTAGGAAAAGATCCTGAAGTGGCATTGGCCAAAGCAAACCAAAAATTCGTACGTCGCTTCAAAGGTGTTGAGAAGCACGTAAAAAATGCGCGCAAGCAGCTCCAGGACTGCGCTTTAGAAGAATTAGATTCCTATTGGGAACTGGTCAAGAAGGCCGAAAAATAACCCGTTTTTCGGGACGATTTCGCTTCATTGATAACGATGCGGTTTTTATTGCGTTAATACAGTTTGATTTGAAGCAAAAAATAAAAAACTGAGTGTGATAGATTTCACGTTGTGGCGATAAATGGGTTCTGGTATTATTTCGTCCCGTCCAGAAGAAATCCATTTCCCTCATTCAACCAATTTCAGGTTAAACATGACGACAAACTATATTTTTGTTACTGGCGGGGTTGTATCCTCTCTAGGTAAAGGTATTGCAGCAGCATCATTAGCAGCGATCTTAGAAGCTCGTGGTCTTAAAGTGACCATTATGAAGCTTGACCCATACATCAACGTTGACCCAGGCACAATGAGCCCAACTCAACACGGTGAAGTATTCGTTACGGAAGATGGTGCGGAAACTGACCTAGACCTTGGTCACTACGAGCGTTTTATTCGTACTAAGATGACTAAGCGTAACAACTTCACTGCGGGTCGTGTTTACGCAGACGTTCTTCGTAAAGAACGCCGTGGCGACTATCTAGGTGCCACTATTCAGGTTGTCCCTCACATTACTAACTCGATCAAAGACCGCGTAATTGCTGGTGCTGAAGGCTATGACGTTGCTCTAGTTGAGATCGGTGGTACTGTTGGTGACATCGAATCACAGCCATTCATCGAAGCAATTCGTCAATTAGCGATCGAAGTAGGCCGTGAACGTACTCTATTCTGTCACTTGACTCTAGTTCCTTATCTAGCAGCAGCTGGTGAAGTGAAAACTAAACCGACTCAGCACTCTGTTAAAGAGTTGCTATCTGTTGGTATCCAGCCTGACGTACTGATTTGTCGTAGTGATCGCGTTATTCCTGCTAACGAACGTAAGAAAATTGCGTTGTTCTGTAACGTAGCAGAAAAAGCGGTTATCTCGATGAAAGACGTAGATTCTATCTACAAGATTCCTCAATTGATCAAGTCTCAAGGTCTTGATGATCTTGTTTGTACTCGTTTTGGTATCGACGCACCAGAAGCGGATCTTTCTGAGTGGGAACAAGTTATCTACGAAGAAGCGAACCCAACCGGTGAAGTGACTATTGGTATGGTAGGTAAATATGTTGAATTACCAGACGCATACAAATCAGTAAACGAAGCATTAAAACACGCTGGTCTGAAAAACCGTTTAAGCGTGAACATTCAGTACGTTGATTCTCAAGATATCGAAAGCAAAGGTACCGAACTATTAGAGGGACTTGATGCAATCTTAGTTCCAGGTGGTTTCGGCGATCGTGGTATTGAGGGTAAAATTCGTGCTGCACAATATGCTCGTGAAAATAACATCCCATACCTTGGCATCTGTTTAGGTATGCAGGTTGCACTGATTGAATACGCACGTAACGTTGTGGGTATGGAAGGTGCACATTCAACAGAATTTAACAAAGACACCAAATTCCCTGTGGTAGGATTGATCACAGAATGGGTCGATGAAGAAGGCAACGTTGAAGAGCGTAGCGAAAAATCGGATCTTGGTGGTACTATGCGTCTAGGTTCTCAGCTTTGTCACCTTCAAGGTGATTCTAAAGTTCGTGACCTATATGGCAATGACACAATTCATGAGCGTCACCGTCACCGTTATGAAGTGAACAATGTATTACGTCCACAACTTGAAAAAGCGGGCTTAAAAGTTTCTGGTTTGTCTGCAGATAAGAAACTAGTTGAAGTGATCGAGAACCCTGCACACCCATGGTTTGTTGCAGCGCAGTTCCACCCAGAGTTCACATCAACTCCTCGCGATGGCCATCCTCTGTTCGCTGGTTTTGTTAAAGCGGCAGGCCAATTTCAACGCGGTGAATTGAAGTAAAAAGGATACGGAGGTATCGGAGCCTTGTTCGGGTACCTCCTAGTTTTTGACATTTAAATTCAATGAGAGGAAACATTAATGTCTAAGATCGTTAAAGTTCTAGGTCGTGAAATCATCGACTCACGTGGTAACCCAACTGTTGAAGCTGAAGTTCATCTAGAAGGTGGTTTCGTAGGTATGGCTGCTGCACCATCTGGCGCTTCTACAGGTTCTCGTGAAGCTCTTGAGTTACGTGACGGCGACAAATCTCGTTTCCTAGGTAAAGGCGTTCTTAAAGCTCTATCTGCTGTAAACGGCCAAATCGCTGAAGCACTAGTAGGTAAAGACGCTAAAGACCAAGCTGCAATCGACCAAATCATGATCGACCTTGACGGTACTGAAAACAAATCAAACTTCGGTGCTAACGCTATCCTAGCTGTATCTCTAGCTAACGCTAAAGCAGCTGCAGCAGCTAAAGGCATGCCTCTATACGAACACATCGCTGAACTAAACGGCACTCCTGGTGTATTCTCAATGCCTCTACCAATGATGAACATCCTTAACGGTGGTGAGCACGCAGACAACAACGTTGATATCCAAGAATTCATGATTCAACCTGTTGGCGCTAAATCACTAAAAGAAGCTGTTCGCATGGGTTCTGAAGTATTCCACAACCTAGCTAAAGTTCTTAAAGCTAAAGGCATGAACACTGCTGTTGGTGATGAAGGTGGTTTCGCTCCTAACCTTGAATCTAACGCTGCTGCTCTAGCTGCAATCAAAGACGCTGTTGCTGCTGCAGGTTACGAACTAGGTAAAGACATCACTCTTGCTATGGACTGTGCTGCATCTGAGTTCTACGACAAAGAAGCTGGAAACTACAACCTTAAAGGCGAAGGCAAAATCTTCACTTCTGAAGAGTTTAACCACTACCTAGAAGGTCTAACTAACGAATACCCAATCGTTTCTATCGAAGACGGTCTAGACGAATCTGACTGGGAAGGTTTCAAACACCAAACTGAACTTCTTGGCGACAAAATCCAACTTGTTGGTGACGATCTATTCGTAACTAACACTAAGATTCTTAAAGAAGGTATTGATAAAGGTATCGTTAACTCTATCCTTATCAAATTCAACCAAATCGGTTCTCTAACTGAAACTCTAGCTGCTATCAAGATGGCTAAAGACGCTGGTTACACTGCAGTTATCTCTCACCGTTCTGGCGAAACTGAAGATGCAACTATCGCTGACCTAGCTGTTGGTACTGCTGCTGGTCAAATCAAAACTGGTTCTATGAGCCGTTCTGACCGTGTTGCTAAATACAACCAACTTATCCGTATCGAAGAAGCACTAGGTGAACGTGCTCCTTTCAACGGTCTTAAAGAAGTGAAAGGCCAAGCTTAATTTTTAGCTTGCTTTGAACATAAAAAGCGCCTCGACGGAGGCGTTTTTTTATGTCTGAAGATTATCCGATACGAAAGGGGTTCACTCTAAATATTCTTGTTTAAATTGTGCAACCGCTCTAACTCGACGGCGATTTTGTTCTTCGCTGATCTCTTTGCCATTAAATCCATCTTTAATCACATCTTGTGCATTGATTTGTGCTGCCACATTAAATGCTTCTGTTACATACTCTGCAACAGCGTAGTCCAATTGTTCAAACCCTAAACGGCCCTTGTGATCTGCAGCGCAGCACAATAGTAGTTGTTCGAGTCGTTGCGGTTGACGCCATAACTTAAGTTTATTGAATATTTTTACCAAAGTGGCAGGCTTGAGTTGCAACGCGTTATGGATATTAGTGTGCTGTTCACAGACATCGACAGCTAAGTCACGAAACTCATTGGGTACCCGAACACGTTCACACAGAGCTTTAACGATTTTAACGCCCGTGTGGCAATGTAGCTTATGGCTTGGCCACTCTTCTTTTGGTGTAACACCTTTGCCAAGATCATGAACTTGAGCAGCAAAACGAACGATAGGGGAAGGGGTTAATTGCGCGGCTTGTTCTGCCACCATTAGGGTATGGATGCCAGTATCAATTTCCGGATGCCATTTTTCAGGTTGTGGAACACCAAATAAAACGGCTAATTCGGGCAAGACCACTTCTAATGCACCGCAGTTTTGTAGTATTTCGAGAAACTTATGTGGTGTTGGTGTTGTCAGAGATTTGTGCCATTCTTGCCATACTCGCTCAGGCGTGAGGTGATTTAATTCTCCTGATTGGGCAATATGGCGCATTAAGTTCAATGTTTCGTCTGCGACAGTGAAACCAAGGTGATGAAGTTTAGCTGCAAAACGTGCCACTCTTAATACTCGGAGAGGATCTTCGGTAAAGGCAGTAGAAACATGGCGTAACTTACGGTTTTTGATATCGTCAGCACCGTGGTAGGGATCAATCAAGTTTCCTTGAGGATCTTGAGCGATGGCATTGATCGTAAGGTCGCGTCGCATAAGATCATCTTCAATAGTGACGTCCTTTGCAAAGTAGCAATCAAAGCCGGTATAACCGACACTGGTTTTTTTTTCGGTGCGGGCTAGGGCATATTCTTCTTTTGTTTTTGGGTGAAGAAAAACAGGAAAATCTTTCCCGACCGATTGATATCCTGCGTTCAACATATCTTCTGGAGTGCTGCCGACGACGACCCAGTCGTTGTCGTGGACTGGAATATTAAGCAGTTGATCGCGGACTGCGCCGCCGACTAGATAGACTTGCACCGAAAGAACCCTTATTACATTTGGATAAACATCGACAGTAATGATACTTTGCTGTCAGTTGTATTGGTAGAGAAGCGCACATGTATCAGGAATTTTTTGGCTTTAATGAATTACCCTTTTCAATTGTGCCAAACTCACGTTTTCTATTTTTAAGTCAACGCCATAAAGAGGCGATGACCTATCTTCAATCTGGATTAGGTGATGGCGGCGGTTTTGCCATGCTCACGGGAGAAGTGGGGACCGGCAAAACGACTGTAGCAAAGGCGATGATCGCTCAGTTACCTGAATCTACGATAGCGGGATTTATTCTGAATCCCACATTTTCTGAACGAGAGTTATTAGAGAGCATTTGTGATGAGTTTTCGGTCGAGTATCGGGAACAAGCATCACTTAAACAGCTCAGTAAAGCGCTACAGGATTACTTGATTAGCCAAGATAAACAGGGCAAGCAAGTGTTACTTGTGATTGATGAAGCGCAGCATTTGGCTCCTGATGTGTTAGAGCAACTTCGGTTGTTGACTAACTTAGAAACTGAGCAACGTAAGTTATTAAAAGTATTGTTAGTTGGACAACCTGAATTACAGCAAAAGTTGCAATTACCGCAGTTACGCCAATTAGCACAACGCATCACTGCGCGGTATCATATTTTGCCGCTGAACCCACAAGAAGTCGCGCAATACATTCGTTTCCGTCTCGAAAAAGCTGGGGGAAGTCCTGATTTATTTCCAGCGAGTGCTTGCCGTTGGATTGCTAAACACACTCATAGCATTCCGCGTTTGATCAATTTGGTTTGTGATGCTGCCTTGAAGTCGGCGTATCAATCTAGTGAGACTCATGTTTCTTTTGATAACGTGAAGCAAGCGACGGCACAAATCATGAGTTTTCAGTCCACCATTTATCAAGATACAACTTCGCCTATGAGTTCCGCCGTTTGGCTTAAACCAGCGACGAACTTTATTTTGGGTGGAGTTTGTTCAGTTGCTCTTTGGTTATGTTGGCCGCTTATTGCTCAGCCGATACTCGAGCAGCGTATGCCATTACCTAGTTTACCTACGCCAATTACCCATCAGGTTATTCCAGCGCCGGTTAAGAAGGCACTGGAACAATCGAGTGACCGTGAACAAGCGATGAATACTCTATTTTCAGTGTGGGGTTATCAAGCTAGCGTGGCGGATATGATGTGTCAGAATGATCATCCTTCCCAACTACAATGCTCATCCGCTAGTGGTGATTGGGCTCAGTTAGCAAAACGCAACTTACCTGTTGTGCTTGAACTTGATATGAATGGCATGAAACGTTATGCGGTTCTATACCACTTAAACGGACAGCAAGCCGATCTTCTCTTAGAAGGTCAACGCTATCAACTTGCGACCCAATGGTTAGAGCCTTATTGGAAAGGTCAGTATTTTATCGCGTGGCACCATCAATTTACCCGAACCTTAAAACTCGGCATGCAGGGCCAAGATGTAAGAATGCTCAATCATAAACTGGCTGGACTATTGAAAGTGCCTGACGTAGACAGCACCGAGTTTGATCAGGCTTTACAGAAAAAAGTGGCTCTGTTTCAGAACTGGCAGAAAATGACGGAAGATGGTGTGGCTGGAGAGCGGACCCTGCAGAAAATTGAAATGATGAGTCAACATAATGCTCCTCAGCTTAAGGAGAGTCGTCATGAAAAGTAATCAATGCTCGCCATGGATTATAAGAGGTGCCTTTATGGTGCCTGTAATCGCTACTGTCATAGGATTATCGCTAACAACATACAATGAGCGAGTTAAAGAGATAAAGGCTCGCTTAGAGGCTCCTGCGGAGATTAAATCGGTAGAGGCGAATTATCACCAAGATGATTACCCTGATTTTACACCGCTAAAATCAACATTGATTAGTGTAGAGGGTCAGCAAGATAAACAGCCCGTCAATAGTCACATTATTGCCCCGAGCGCTGATGTGTTAGCTGCTGAGCAGCAACCAGTATCCGTTGCAACGGATGACCAGCAAGCAGAAGAACAGAAAAAAGACGATCAAGACGCGGAAGATGCACTTAAAAATCTCGACTTAAGTCAGCTTTCTGCATCGATGCAGTCAAAAGTTCAAGCGGCATTAAAAAGTGAAAAAGAAGATGAAACACAGGCCAGCGAAGATGAAGATGCGATGGATTTACGTCGTCATGCGCTTGAATATAAAGGCGTATTGCCGCCACTTGATTTTCAAACACATGTCTTCACAACAGATGTCCCGCGGCGTTGGGTAAAAATTAACGGAGTAGAGTATCATCAAGGCGATAAGATTTTAGTGGATGCGACCCTAGTTGAGATTAAGCCGAAAAGTACCATTATTCGCTTCCGCGGTGACTTAATAGAAATTCCAGCTCTATACGATTGGAAAGGTTAACACTGCAGTGTTTAATGATAATAAAATGCCGCTCAATAGAGCGGCATTTGTCATTATTATTGGCGAGTTAAAGGAGATTAAGCCCACCCAGAAGGTTTGCGTTTACGACGTGGAACGATATGTGGAAGAACTAATCCGAAGATCAGACCAATACCTGCAACACCACCGCCATACATAAAGTATTTCAGTAGTAGATCTTCTTTTTGAGTATCTAAACGTGCACGAAGTTTACGAACTTCTGATTGTGATTCAGTTAATTGCTTACTGATATCACCATAATTTTTCTCGAGCTCAGAGATTTGTTTATTACGTACTTCCAGAGCTTCTTGTAGCCCCGCTTTTTCTTCGTCAGCAGATTTACTTGCAGTAGCAAGTTTTGCTTTGACGCTGGACAGCTCTTTTTCGAGCTGTGGTAGACGAATCGCTCGGCTAACTTCTTGTGTCACGTAACGACTTTCGACCCAGCCTGTACGTCCTTTTTCATCAACAACTTTGCTGAATCCTGTGTCTTTATTTTCTTCGACTAAATTGACCTTTTCACCCGCATTGACACTACCAATAATCCGGTACTCATTAGTTGGACCTGAGTGCATGTAAGTAAAAAGTTCATCTGAAATATAACGGTTCTGGGCGAACACCGGAGCCGCTATTAAAGAAAATAGCACCATGCAGAGCAGTTTTTTCACAGTAAATCCCTTAGCTTTAGATTTGAGCTTAGTTAGTGTTTTCTCTTACGATGAACTGATAGTAAAAATTTTCCGCCTTTGGTGCAACAAAGAAGGGAGGCAAAGCCTCCCTTTAATTCGTTTTTGAGTCAATAATTACACTTCACTAACAGTGTATTGACGCTATTGACTATGAAAACGCCGCTTGAATTCCATAGAAGAAAACCACGGCAAGCACTGCGCCAGCAGGTAAAGTGATAACCCAAGATGCCACAATGTTGCGTACAACACCTAAGTTTAGTGCTGCAATACCGCGTGCAAAACCTACACCTAGAACGGCACCCACAAGTGTTTGTGTGGTTGAAATAGGTAGGCCAGTACCTGAAGCTAATACAACGGTACATGCTGTTGCAAGCTGAGCTGCGAAACCACGGCTTGGTGTTAATTCAGTGATGCCTGTACCAACAGTCGCCATCACTTTATGACCTAGTGTTGCTAGGCCAACAACGATACCAACACCGCCAAGAGGTAAAATCCACCATGCAATTTCACTTTTCGCGCCAATAACACCCATGCTGTTTACGGTTGCAACTACGGCAGACAATGGACCAATCGCGTTAGCAACGTCGTTTGAACCATGAGCAAATGCCATTGCACATGCGGTGATAACCATGAGCACACTGAAAATGCTCTCAACGCCATTAAAGCCTTGGTTGTTATCGCGATTAGAGAAACGTTTTGAAATATAGATATAACCACCGACCATCACGACAGCCGATACAGCAATTGCCCATATCCAAGCTTCGGTGCTAGTTAAGTGTAGGCCAACGTGAGCGAGGCCTTTTTTGATGGTGACAAGTGCAATTACCATGGTGGTAATAAACATGTACACAGGGACAAAACGTTTGGCGTTTAAAAGCGGGTTTTCGGTATCGAAAATAAGTCGCTGAGCGCTGACGAAAATAAGATAAGCGAAGAAACCTGCGATAATTGGGGTTACAATCCAACTACCCACAATGCCTTTTACTGAGCCCCAGTCGACGGCATTGGTTCCAACAGAAATACATGCGAAACCGATGATCGCACCGATGATTGAGTGCGTAGTTGAAACCGGCCAGCCCATGTAAGATGCAACGAGTAGCCAAGTACCTGCTGCAAGTAGTGATGACAACATACCATAAATCAGCACGTCAGGATGCGCAGTAAATAGAGAGGTTTCAATCACCCCTTTACGAATGGTGTCAGTTACTTCACCGCCAGCTAGATAAGCGCCAGCGAATTCAAAGATCATTGCGATTACAATCGCTTGTTTAACGGTTAGTGCTTTGGAACCTACTGAGGTCCCCATAGCATTGGCAACATCGTTTGCACCAATACCTATAGCCATTAAAAGGCCAAAAGCGCCAGCGACGAGAATCAGGACAGTGCCGTAGTTCGCAAGGATATCCATCGTAATACCTAGTTGTTGATAACAAGCGGAGTCATAAACTGTGTTTTTTGGACACGCGTCTAGCCCGTTGGCGAAGTTTCACTCTGCGCCTAACATGGGCTGGAACTAAATTACTGACTCTTTGTTATTGGGTTAACTTTTATCTTTATGAGCGTGACAGCATGACTTCCAGACGAGCGCCTACACGCTGAGCCTGGTCGGCAATACCACCTACCCATTCAAAAATCTTATATAAGAAAACGACATCAATTGGGTTCAATTCACTTTCCAATGCCATCAGTTTCTGACGTAACTGGATCTGCATATTGTCGGTGTCATCTTCGATAACATCCAATTGATTGATCATTTCTGCCACTAAAGTAACTTCACGACCTTTAAAGCCGGCTTCTAGCAGTTCGTCGAGCTCGTTAATAACATGTTGAGCTTGAACCGCTGCGTCTAAGCAACGTCTCACATAAGCTATAAAGTGATCTTGAATGGATTCAGGAATGATTAGTTGACGACCGTAAACGCGGCCGGAAATGTCTTTCGCAAGGTTGGCTAGTTTGTCTTGTTGTGTCAGCAATTCCAACATGTCAGTTCGATCAACTGGCATGAATAAACCGCGTGGCAGCTTAAGACGAATTTCTCGTTTCAACACATCAGCTTCTTTCTCTAAATGAGAAATCTGTGCGCGAACTTCAGCTGCTTTTTCCCAATCCCCTTTGTTACATACTTCAAAGAAGTTAACTAGGTGAGAGCAACATTCATTTACACAAACGACATGTCGTTGCAAAGGCTTTATTGGGGACTTTGCAAATAACCCCATTATTGTATTTACTGGCATGGTCATTCAACCTAATTGCTATAACCTAAATTAAACATATGCCATTTTATGGCGAAATGTTGAGCGTTGGCTATAAAGGCGCGCATGTTAACCCATTCGAGCGCGCATTAAAATAGTTTTAGATCATCAAAAGCGCGATATTTCTCTCTTGCTCCAGTGTCGAATAGGCAATATCCTGTCGTCATCTACTTCGAAAGGTATAATTATGGAAACCGAGATAGAACTGAAGTTTTTTGTTTCTCCTGAATTTTCAGAGGTTTTGCTGAAAAAAATTGCTGAAACTAAAGTGCTTCAGCACAGTTGTCGTGAATTAGGGAATACTTATTTTGACACCGCCGATAACTGGTTACGTAAGCATGATATTGGCTTACGTATTCGCCGCTTTGATGATGTTTATGTTCAAACCGTAAAAACCTCGGGTCGCGTAGTTGCTGGGTTGCATTCAAGACCGGAATACAATGCTGAGCATCACAGTAATCAACCTGATTTAACGCTTCATCCTGAAGAAATTTGGCCCGAAGGCAAGTCAGCTTTCGAGCTTCAACAAGAATTAGTCCCATTGTTCGAAACCGATTTTAACCGTGAAACATGGTTAATTGCGATGCCTGATGGCAGTCAAATCGAAGTGGCTTTCGATGTCGGGGTAGTCAAATCTGGAGAGTTAGAAGATCCCATATGCGAAGTAGAATTGGAGCTCAAATCGGGCCAAACAGAAGCCCTGTTTACCCTAGCTCGCCAACTGAGTGATCAAGGTGGTATGCGCTTAGGCAACTTAAGTAAAGCAGCTCGTGGTTATCGTTTGGCGCTGGGGTATCAAGGTGATCAGGTTGCTAAACTAGACCTCGTGGATATCAGTTATTCCGATACCGTTGAAACATGCTTGGTGAAATGTCTAGAGCATGCCTTGTCACACTGGCATCGTCATGAGCAAATATACATTGAGCAAGAGTCGATACCAGCACTCAATGAAATTCGTAGTGCCGTTTGCTTTATTCGTCAGATTTTAACTGTTTACAACGGGATTCTTCCGCGCCGTGCGAGTGCTATTTTACGCCAAGAGCTGAAATGGCTTGAAGATGAATTACAGTGGTTAAGAGATCAGGACTACCTAGAAGATTTGCTCGATGATAAAGGCTATGCTTTACGTAAGTTAGACGCACGTAAATTTTTAGTCTCTGAGCTAAAAGACGTTCAGGATTCATTACCTGATCGCAACGAGATGATTCGTTTGATCCATTCCGCACGTTATACGGCGTTGTTGCTCGATTTAAGCCGTTGGATTTTAACGCGTGGCTGGCAGCCATTTTTAGATGATAAAGCACGCGAGAAAATGGCTTTTGGTATTCGTGATTTTGCTATTAAACAACTGGATCGGTCTTGGGCTGAGTTGTTAGAAGTGTTTCCTCCAGAAAAAGTATTAACAGGTCAAGAGTATATTGATCAGCAGTATCGACTAATGCGGAATTTGTACACTGGGATCTGTTTTGCCACTTTGTATCAGCAGGATGATTGTCAATCGTTCCGCTTACCATGGGCTGATTTGTTACATGGTATTGATGATCTATTGATGTTAAAACCATTAGAAAACTTAGTATTTAAACTGGAAGGTGACGAAAAAGAGCAGCTTGAGCGCTGGCTGATTCGTCAAGAGAATTCCATTCTTCATGCGATGGAGCAGACTCGATTAATTGGTTTTGATGCTGAACCATATTGGCGAGACTAGTTATCTAGGTTATTGATTTGTAAAATAAGGAGTCTTGTCGACTCCTTATTTATTTCATTTTATATTGGATTGATATCACATTTTATACAAGTGTGCAGTATCAATCGTGCCCAAATAATGATTCTCAAATTTAAGATAAGCCAAGGATCACATTTCAGATAATTCCCTCACTATTAACGTAGATTAATCTCATCATTTTGGTAACAGGTTTGTTACCATGGCAATGTTATAGATTTAAGACTTTTTGCAGGCGTTTCTGCGCTATTAAGAATATAGATCTAAACCTTTCAGACCCCATAAACACAATCTCGTTACGATTGCTTTTGTAACCACCGTGTTTGTCGTGTCTTGCTACACCTAATAAAAAATTACAACTTCTGGGAGAGTACCAATGGCAACAATGGCCTTTAAGCCATGGGAGCGAGTAATTACTGACGTTCGTCTAGTTCCTCGTATGATTATGCTGATGGTCTTTAGTACCATCTTGATTATTGCTAAGCAGTTGTGGGACGCGCATACCTTTTATCAAGCATTGTTAGCTGCAACCCAAAACACCACTGTTGCCGAGCAACACTATGAAGAATACTTGGTCCAAGTTGCTTGGCAAACTTGCCTGATGATTGTGATTTTTGTCGTGTTGTTACTCTTTGCTGCCCGCGTTATGCTGCGTCAAACTCACTACCTTACCCATGCGATTAAACAGATCTCGAATCGAGATTTGTCACAAACCATTGGAATGGATTGTAAAGATGAATATGGTGATGTAGCCCGCGAACTAGAAAAAGCTCGTGTTCAGTTAAATGACTTAATAAAAACGCAAATTGAAGCTTCCCAAGAGTTAACATCTTTAACGGAAGTAATGGCGTTAAGCATGTCTGAAACGAAAGATTCTGCGATGGAAGAGTTTGATGAGATTGATCAACTGGCATCAGCGATGAGTGAAATGTCCTCAACGGTTCAAACCGTTGCTGAGCATGCTCAAAATGCATCATGTTTGACTGAGAACGCGTCACAACAAGCTTCGGCTGGTCGAGAATTTGTAAAAGATACCGTACGTAAGATGAGTGAATTGTCGAAAGATATTTCTCAGTCTGCTGGCGCCGTCAGCGAAGTTGAAGAGCGAGTTGTTGCGATTGAAACAGTGATTAGTACGATTCAAGGCATTTCTGAACAAACTAACTTACTAGCATTGAACGCGGCAATTGAAGCGGCTCGTGCTGGTGATACTGGTCGGGGATTTGCTGTGGTTGCTGATGAAGTGCGTAACTTAGCTCAACGTACACAAACCGCGACAGTTGATATCCAAGATATGATTGCTCAGTTGCAAGGTAGCGCTAATTCTGCTGTTGAATTGATGGAGAAAAGCGTTGTTGAAGCGGCTGATGGAGTCGAGTTGGTGACGAATGCGGGTAATGAGCTAGATGGTATTGTCGACCAAGTACAGCAGATTAATGACATGAACTTCCAGATAGCGTCTGCGGCTAGTCAGCAAAGTGCAGTGGCAGAAGAGATGAATCAGAACCTGACTAATGTACGTGAGCTGGTGAATGCATCAGTTACTGTCGTAGGGGAACTCTTGGAAACATCGCAAATCATGCAAAATAACGCTGAAGAATTAGATAAGAAAATTACATCGTTCAATGTTTAATGGTTGCAGCACAATATGATTGAAAAGCGCTGGCTGGGTCCAGCGCTTTTTTGTGCTTGGAACATTCCCCCTCGATAAATAGAGATGTTCAATCAGGTACTTGAAGGGATCTTTAGGTATACTCTTTAACATCGCATCTATGACTCGACAAGGATTTATCATGTCATTACCTGCTCCTTTACAATCTTCCAGCAATGCTGTGTTTGCTCAATTATCTTCGGTTGTTAGTACTTCTTCATCATGGTCCGCTTCGTTGTTAGGCGAGCTAGAATCTGTACTTGCCTTGTGCCCATTTGTCGGAGAAGTGTTAGTTCGTGATGAGGGCGTATTACGACAATTACCTGAGTTGCTTACTACTGGCGATAGAGCGGCTGACTATCGTAAAGATTTGGCCGTATTGCTGGCTGATTGTAAGGATGAAGCGAATGCGATGCGTTGTTTACGCCGTTTTCGTAATCAGGAAATGGTAGTGATTGCGTGGCGGGATTTTCTATCTAAGTGGAATGTGGAAGATAGCTTACATCATCTATCGGAATTGGCAGAAGCTCTTATCTTTGAAAGTTATCAGTGGCTTTATCAGCGTTGTTGCCACGATTGGGGAACACCAGTAAACGCTCAAGGGGACCCTCAGCCAATGTTGATTATTGGCATGGGAAAACTCGGGGGCGGAGAATTGAACTTTTCTTCCGATATTGACCTCATTTTTACCTACCCAGAGAACGGAGAGACGGTCGGTGCTCGCCGAGCTATTTCCAATGCTCAATTTTTTACTCGTTTAGGACAGCATTTAATAAAAATGCTCGATCAGCAAACGGTCGATGGGTTTTGTTATCGAGTCGATATGCGTCTACGACCATTTGGTGAAAGTGGCCCGTTAGTCATGAGCTATGCTGCGCTGGAGGATTATTATCAAGAACAAGGACGAGATTGGGAACGCTACGCGATGGTAAAAGCCCGTGTCATGGGAAGCGAAATGTATCCGCAATATCAAGAATTGCGGCAAATGCTTCGACCTTTTGTGTTTCGTCGTTACATCGACTTTAGTGCAATCCAATCGTTACGTCGGATGAAAGCGATGATCCGTAGTGAAGTTCGCCGTCGGGGGTTAACCAATAATATTAAATTGGGCGCGGGAGGCATTCGGGAAATCGAGTTTATTGTTCAAACGTTTCAGTTAATTCGTGGCGGTAGGGAACCTTCATTACGTCAAAGAGGCTTATTGGCGGCTCTAGACGGTATTGAATCATTAGAGTTGTTAGATAAGGCGGATATTCGTTCACTACGATCGGCCTATCTGTTTTTACGCAGAGTAGAAAACCTACTGCAGGCTCTCCATGATCAACAAACTCAAACTTTACCGGATCAAGAACTTGATCAGCAGCGTTTAGCTTACGCTCTTGCTTGTACTGATTGGGATGAAGTGATGGGTCTCATTCAGCAACATATGGCACTCGTGCACTTAGTCTTCGTTAATGTGATTGGGGAAGAAGAGGAAGAGTCTGTACCAAGTGTTCCTGAATATTTTCAAGAGCTGTGGGATATGTCCCATCAAAGTGAAGTGGTGCAACAGATCTTAGAAAGCGATTTACACATGGACGATAGTGAATCACTGATTTCAGCGCTAAAACAATTTAAACATGATCTTGCGAAAAAGACCCTTGGGTTAAGAGGAAGAGAAGTCTTAAGTCACTTGATGCCGAAAGTGTTCCAAGCGATTTTTGCTCATCCTGATGCTCAATTTGGTTTTACACGAGTGCTTGCTTTATTAAATAGTGTGGTGACTCGAACAACTTATTTAGAGCTGCTTGATGAACACCCTGCGGCACTGACGCAATTAGTGAAATTATGTACCGCGAGCCCAATGATTTCTGAGCAATTATCTCGTTACCCTATTTTGCTTGATGAACTGATTGATCCTCAACAGCTATACAACCCAATTGAACCTAGTGAATATCGTCATGAATTACGTGATTTTCTCGCTCGAATTCCAGAAGATGATATGGAACAGCAGATGGAAGGGCTGCGTCAATTTAAGCAAATTTGTCTTTTAAAAATAGCGGCAGCAGATATCGCAGGCGTGTTGGCCGTGATGAAGGTAAGCGACCATTTAACCTATCTGGCTGAAGCTATAGTTGAAGCCGTTGTGCATCAAGCTTGGCTGCAAATGAAAGAAAAATATGGCGAACCTAATCATCTTTATGAGCGTGATGGGCTTGGTTTTGCTGTGATCGGTTATGGAAAAGTAGGAGGTTGGGAGTTAGGTTATAACTCTGATCTGGACATTGTATTTTTACATGATTGTCCTGTTACTGCTTATACCGATGGGAAAAAGGAGATCGATGGTCGCCAATTCTATTTGCGTTTAGCACAGCGAATTATCCATATTTTTTCAACGCGTACTGCTTCTGGCACTTTATATGAGGTAGATACTCGATTGCGTCCTTCTGGCGTTTCAGGTTTATTAGTGAGTCCTGTTGAGGCGTTTGCTGAGTATCAAGCACAAGAAGCTTGGACTTGGGAGCATCAAGCTCTAGTTAGAGCGAGAATGATCTTTGGTGATGCCGAATTGGCAGCCGCATTTGAGTCAACGCGCCACACCATCTTGACTCTAGAGAGGAACGACGAAGCATTACGCCAAGACGTTATAACGATGCGAAATAAAATGCGCGAGCACTTATCGGCTAAGAAATCGGGAAGATTTATGCTGAAGCAAGATGTCGGCGGTATTACTGATATCGAATTTTTAGCACAATATTTGGTACTGCGCTTTAGTTATGAATATCCAAAACTGACAACCTGGTCAGATAACGTGAGAATTTTTGAATCACTGGCTGAACAGAAAGTGTTGAGTGAAGAACAGGCGTTAGCGCTGACAGATGCTTATACCTCAATGAGAAACCAGATTCATCGCCGTAACTTACTGAATCAGTCTGCGGATGTCTCTGATGATAAATTTGTTGAGCAGCGTCAGCGAGTAGAGCAAGTTTGGCAACAATGGTTAGGTTGAGCCTGTTTTAGTCATAGCTAAGGCTATGGTAAACTGCGCCGCATATTGAATTTTGGAGATCCATAATGAAGCCAATCCTACCTGACTACAGTGATGCTGGGGTACTGATCATTGGTGATGTCATGCTTGATCGATACTGGTATGGACCAACTGGACGTATCTCACCAGAAGCTCCTGTGCCAGTTGTCAAAGTTGAGCAGAACGAAGAGCGTCCTGGCGGCGCTGCAAACGTAGCGATGAATATCGCCTCTCTAGGCGGTAAGGCTCGTATTGTTGGTTTAACAGGTAAAGATGAACCTGCTCAAGTGTTAACCGATAAATTATCCTCGCTGAATGTGATGTGTGATTTTGTTGCATTAGATGACTATCCAACAATTACCAAATTACGCATTCTTAGTCGTGGTCAGCAATTGATTCGTTTGGATTTTGAAGACAAATTTGAAAATACTGATCCAGCGTTAGTGTTGACTAAAATGGACCAAGCTCTGCCTAACGTGAAAGCTGTCATTCTTTCCGATTATGCGAAAGGGGCACTAGAGCATGTTCAGCAATACATCCAAAAGGCACGTGCCGCTGGTGTACCTGTGTTTATTGATCCGAAAGGTGCGGATTTTGAACGTTATCGTGGTGCAACGATCTTAACGCCAAATATGTCTGAATTTGAGCAAGTGGTTGGTAAAGTCACTTCTGATGAAGACTTGGTGGAAAAAGGTCGCGCGTTAATTGAACAGTTTGATTTCGAAGCTCTCCTTGTCACACGTAGTGAACACGGTATGACATTATTACGTCGTGACCAAGAACCGTTCCATCTGCCAACTCAAGCGAAAGAAGTTTATGATGTAACAGGTGCGGGTGATACGGTGATTTCTGTATTAGCTTCTTCCGTTGCTGCGGGTAAGCCAATGGATGAAGCTTGTGCCTTAGCTAATGCCGCTGCAGGTGTGGTCGTCGGCAAATTGGGTACATCAACCGTATCGACTATCGAGTTAGCCGAAGCCGTTCATGGCAGTAAAGATTCTGATTTTGGTATCGTTAACGAAGCAAAATTGATTGAAGCGGTTAAGCGTGCTCGTGCGCGTGGTGAAAAGGTTGTGATGACGAATGGCTGCTTTGATATTCTCCATGCCGGTCATGTTTCCTATTTGAACAATGCCGCAGAGCTAGGTGATCGCCTGATTGTCGCTGTTAATACCGATGAATCCGTTAAAAAACTGAAAGGTCCTGGTCGCCCTGTTAACTCCACTGAGCGACGCATGGCTGTTCTGGCTGGATTAGGGGCTGTTGATTGGGTTGTTCCATTTAGTGAAGAAACACCACAACGTCTTATTTCCGAAGTTTTGCCAACACTGTTGGTTAAAGGTGGCGATTACAAACCAGAAGAAGTGGCCGGTGGTAAAGAAGTGATTGCTGCTGGTGGTGAAGTACGCATCTTAAATTTTGAAGATGGTTGCTCAACGACAGAAATCATTGAAGCGATTAAAGGTGGTAAAGGGTAATCCTTGCCAAGAGAACACAAAAACGCCAGCAATTCGAAATTGCTGGCGTTTTTTATTGCGCTATATACTGTGGCGCTACGGCACTAAGATTTCTTCAGTCCCGCATTGATGTCTAATACATCTTGCTCACTTAGAGTCCCTGTCGCTTGGTGCAATTGCAGAACGCTTAGAATGTAGTCATAGCGTGCATCGGCAAGGTTTTTGTTGGCGTCGTACAGGCGACGAGTGGCGTCTAAAACATCCACAATAGTACGTGTACCGACCTCAAACCCTGCTTGGGTCGCTTTTAATGCTGATTTCGCAGAAACCAATGCTTGTTGGTACGCTTTAACTGCACCGACAGAAGCACTGATGTTGTTATTATATGCGCGAACATCTTTAATCACACTACGGTATTGAGCTTCAAGATCTTGGCTTGCTTTGACGAAAGAAAACTCAGCTTGTTTACTCAGTGATGTAAGATTACCACCAGTATAAAGTGGTACAGATAGATTAATGCCTACACTCAGATCTTTTGTGTCATGACCTGCGTATGTATCGTAGTAAGCGTAATCAGAGTCTTGTTCGCTATTGTAGTTGTAGCCGCCATCGAGTGTTAAAGAAGGTAAGTTTTTCGATTTTGCTAAAGCAATTTGATCCTTAGCGATATCTTTACCAATGCGGCTAGCAAGCAGTGTTAGGTTTTTCTTCTCTGCTTGTTCTAGCAGTTGGTGAACCGTTTCTTCTGTGCGAGATGTTGAAAAGCGTTCTGTATCAAGGACGCTTAGGTGAGTTGGCTCTTCACCTGTGATTTCGCGTAGTGATTCATAGCTGTTGGTCAGCTTGTTTTTCGCCAAAATTTCATCGGCTAAAACGGCATCGTACTGAGCTTGAGCATCGTGCACATCCGTGATAGCAGACAAACCTACTTCGAAACGCTGTTTGGTTTGATCAAGCTGGCGACCCACCGCATTTTTTTCGGATTGAACGAAGGCCAGATTATCTTTCGCTCTTAATACTTCGAAATATGCATTTGAAACTCGCATGATTAAGTTTTGTTGCGCTGCCGCGTATCTTGCATCGGCTTGGCGTGCTTTTTTCTCTGCTGTACCTAGCGATAGCCAGCTTGAGCGCTGATAAAGCTCTTGAGTAAAGTTAATACCAGCACTGTATGCTTTGCTATTACGAATGCTTTCATCACTCTCGTTGATTTTGTAACCAGCAGTTAAGTTGATTTGTGGTAAGAGCGAGCTGCGGCTTGAGTTCACTGCTTCAAAGGCGTTATCGCGAACAGCTTCAATACCGAGTAACTGAGGATCATTCTTTTTCGCGAGTTCATAAATTTGGGCCAGGTTGTCCGCCCAAGCAGAAGCACTTAGGCTTCCGAATGCTGCACTAATAAAAAAAATAGGTAGCAGTTTCTTCATTGGTCCTATTCCGCCATTAAAAAATTTTAAGTTCTTTGTTGAAGTGAGTTTATCGTAAATTAGGTTTAATTGATGCTAAAGTTTCCAGATTTTTTCTGTTTACACTATGTTGCATAGATGTACTTAGTATGAATTTTCTAAATAAAAATTTAAAAATTGTATAAAAAGTTGAGCCATGTCCTTGGTTCAACCTTAGTTCCATGAGTAAACTATACGATTCACTGAAGGGGGATACCAATGCAAGACAATCAGCCAATCGGAGAGAAATTTTCGTCTCAAGATCTCGAAATCTTGTCTAAAGAGACTCTGTTTCAGGGATTTTTCCGTATGGTGAAATACCGTTTTAAGCATCGCTTGTTTGAAGGTGGCTGGAGCCAACCTATTGAACGAGAAATGTTTGTTCGTGGTGTTGCCGCAGCGGTACTACCTTATGACCCAGTGACCGATTCTGTCGTGATTATTGAACAGATTCGGGTTGGAGCACTTGAGCATGCTCATCCGTGGCAATTAGAAATTGTTGCTGGTATTTTGGATCGTGATGAAGAGCCCGAAGAGATTGTTCGCCGTGAAGCCCAAGAAGAAGCGGGCATTACTATTGGTAACGTTGAGCGTATTACTGCGTATTATCCTTCTTCGGGCGGTTGTAATGAAAAACTCGAAGTTTATGTCGGTGAAGTGGATGCATCTCTTGCAAAAGGCATTCATGGTTTAGACTATGAAGGAGAGGATATTAAAGTGCATGTAATAAGTCGCGAACAAGCCTATCAGCTAGTGCGAGAAGGCCGTATTGAAAATGGGGCATCTATTATTGCGTTGCAATGGTTACAACTGAACTATGAAACTTTACGAAAGCAATGGCAAAAATAACTTTTCACAATTCTTATCATGTTGACTTGAAAGAGCTTATGCGCGTTTATGAAACGAATTACGCTAAGCTTAATGCTCTCTTGCCTCATAAACCTGAGGTGGGTGAGGTTCGTTGTTATCAAGCGGCGCACATGACATATCAATTGGAAGTGTCTGAAGTCACGAAATACACGACATTAGTCGACATTTGTCAAAGTGATGAGATTGCAGTGTTTCCTTTGCCAACGATGTCTGTCAGGCTATATCACGATGCACGAGTAGCAGAAGTGTTTTCGACTGATCAACTCACTCGAGTTGAGCCTCGCTACTGTTATCCTAACGATAAAATGGTACAGAAAGACGAGAAAGCTCAAGTAAATCGATTTTTAGGAGACTGGCTATCTTTTTGCCTAAGACATGGCATCAGCCGAGCTCCTATTAATATCAGTCCTCAATAATTACTTTAGGTTTATCGATTTTGAACGTGTCGTCCGGTTTAGAGAATTTAGATAGCGTCAAGCTATTGCAGATTACTGATACGCATTTATTTGCGCCTGATGATGGTGGATTATTAGGTGTGAATACGGCTGATAGCTTTACCGCTGTTGTGAATGAAATTCAGCACAACAAAGTAGAGTATGACGCTATTTTGGCTACGGGAGATATCTCGCAAGATCATAGCTTAGAATCTTATCAGCGTTTTGCCGAGGGAATATCTTGTTTAAGTAAACCGTGCTTTTGGTTACCTGGCAACCACGATTTCAAGCCGAATATGGGGGGGGTGTTACCTTCTCCCCAAATTCATGATGAAGTACAAATCTTGCTTGGTAAGCATTGGCAAGTCATCATGCTCGATTCTCAGGTTTCCGGTGTCCCCCATGGGTATTTGAACGATCAGCAACTAGAGTTACTTGAAAAAGCACTCAGCCAGTATCCCGAGCGTTGGTCGTTGGTTGTTTTGCATCACCACCCCGTTCTTGTGGATAGCGAATGGTTGGATCAACACACCTTGAAAGCTAGTGAGGCTTTTTGGTCTGTGGTCAGTCGCCATACTAATGTTAAAGCCGTGCTTTGTGGTCATATTCATCAAGAGTTAGACTTAATTCACCAAGGGGTGAGAGTGTTAGCTACGCCCTCTACGTGCGTGCAATTCAAACCTAAGTCGAATGAATTTTCGGTTGATAAACGTTCTCCTGGTTGGCGAGAGTTAGAGTTAATGGCCGATGGCTCCATCACGACAAAAGTGAAACGATTAGCTAACAGTATGTATTTACCTGATTATAATGCTAACGGCTATTGACCGTTTTTTTACTTTCTTACTTTATCAAAAGTGAATGTGCTTTTTGGGAGATTAAGTCTTTATGTCTCAACCCTCTGTTCTGATTTATATCCATGGTTTTAACAGTTCACCGTTGTCCCACAAAGCTCAGGTAATGGCGCAATACTGTGCTCAGTATCGACCAGATATCCAAGTTATCGTGCCTAAATTACCGTCATTCCCATTGCAAGCCGCTGAATACTTGCGTCAAATTGTTGAACCTCTATTGTCCACACATAATGTTGGCATTATTGGCAGTTCGTTAGGCGGGTATTTTTCAGCGTGGTTACATCAAGAGTATGGTTTACCCGCTGTTTTAGTGAATCCAGCGGTAAGACCTTATGAATTATTGGTTGATTATCTCGGACCGCAAACCAATCCCTATACTCATGAACAGTATGTTTTAGATAAGTCACATATTGCTGAATTAAAAGCGTTGGATTGTCCAACATTAACTCATCCAAAATCTGTTTGGTTAATTATGCAAACGGGCGACGAGGTGCTAGATTTTCAGCAAGCAGTGGACAAGTACAGTGATGCAGTTCAAACTATTGAGCAAGGTGGTGATCATAGCTTTATTGATTTTGAGCGCTACCCCGAAAAAATCATCCACTTCTTAAATCTTTGAGTTTTCAATGCGGGAAACGTCATAAAATTTAATCGTTGCTGATTGATGACGCTTGACAACATATGGTCTTATCCAGACTATGTCCCCCTTAGACTTTCATCGTTTCCCTGAACAAGAAGGCACATATAGATGTTTTTCATCAATCAAACTCGTTGTGATTTGGTGTCAGTTCAATGTTTAGGGTAGCTGTGAAGTTATACATAATTTATCGATAAAAGCATTCCGTATTATGACAGAACAATATAATGCTGGAGCCATTGAGGTTCTTAATGGTTTAGAGCCAGTACGTCGCAGACCTGGGATGTATACGGAAACCAACCGTCCTAACCACTTAGGGCAAGAAGTCATCGACAACAGTGTCGATGAAGCGTTGGCTGGGTATGCAACTAAGGTTCAAGTTATTCTCCATGCAGATCAATCCCTTGAAGTAATTGATGATGGCCGGGGAATGCCTGTAGATATTCACCCGGTAGAAAAAGTCTCCGGTGTTGAACTCATCATGTGCAAGTTGCATGCTGGCGGTAAGTTTTCTAACAAAAACTATCAATTCTCTGGTGGTCTTCACGGGGTAGGTATTTCGGTTGTTAACGCGTTATCTGATCGCGTTGAAGTCACCGTTCGCCGTGATGGACAAGTGTATGAAATTGCTTTTGAGCATGGTAGCAAAGTGTCAGAACTTACTGTTACTGGTACGTGCGGGCGCCGTAATAAAGGGACTAGCGTACATTTCTGGCCAGAAGCCAAATACTTTGATTCTCCGAATTTCTCTGTTAGCAAGCTGATTAATAACTTGCGTGCTAAAGCCGTATTATGTCCAGGCTTAGAAGTGGTGTTTACTGATAAAGTGAACGACAAAGAACACCATTGGTGCTATCAAGATGGCTTAAAAGATTATTTGGCTGAAGGCGTTAAAGGTTTCCCTGTTCTTCCTGAAGAGCCATTTACCGGTAAGTTTTCTTCAGAAACAGAAGCGGCTGATTGGGCACTTATTTGGTTGCCTGAAGGTGGTGATTTGATCACTGAAAGCTACGTAAACTTAATTCCAACAGCCTTGGGCGGGACGCATGTTAACGGGTTACGCCAAGGCTTGTTAGACGCAATGCGAGAATTTTGTGAGTTTCGTAACTTGTTACCACGTGGTGTGAAACTGACTGGTGAGGATGTGTTTGACCGCTGTGCTTATGTACTTTCGGTTAAAATGTTAGACCCTCAATTTGCCGGTCAAACCAAAGAGCGTTTATCTTCTCGCCAAATGTCTGGTTTTGTATCAGGAGTGGTGAAAGACGCGTTTAGTTTATGGCTAAACGAAAAGCCACAGCTTGCAGAACTCCTCGCTGAAGTATGTATCGCGAATGCTCACAAGCGCATGCGTGCGAGCAAAAAAGTGGTGCGCAAGAAAGTGACGTCTGGACCCGCTTTGCCTGGTAAATTGACCGATTGTTCGCAACAAGACTTAAGCCGTACTGAACTGTTTTTAGTGGAAGGTGACTCTGCGGGCGGTAGTGCTAAGCAGGCTCGCGATCGAGAGTTTCAAGCCATCATGCCACTACGCGGTAAGATTCTTAATACTTGGGAAGTCGCGGGCGATCAGGTTCTGGCATCACAAGAAGTGCATGATATTTCTGTGGCGTTAGGGATTGATCCTGACTCTGACAATCTTGATACACTACGTTACGGTAAGGTTTGTATCCTCGCGGATGCGGACTCGGATGGATTACACATTGCAACTCTGCTTTGTGCTCTGTTTACACGTCATTTCCCTGGTTTAGTCGCAGAGGGGCACGTTTATGTGGCAATGCCTCCTCTATATCGTATTGACTGTGGTAAGGAAGTTCATTACGCACTTGATGAACAAGAAAAGGCGAGCATTATCGAGCGCTTGAGTAAGAAAAAAGCCAAGATCAATGTGCAGCGATTCAAAGGTCTAGGTGAAATGAACCCAATTCAGCTTCGTGAAACCACTATGGATCCCAACACGCGACGTTTGGTGCAGTTGACCATCGACGATGCTCAAGAAACCAAAGAAATGATGGATATGCTGTTAGGTAAAAAGCGTGCCGATGATCGTCGCAGCTGGCTACAGAAAAATGGCGATCAAGCTGAAGTAGAGGTGTAGTGAATGTCAGAGATTAACTATGATGGCGTTGAACAGATACCGCTACGTCGGTTTACTGAAGACGCCTATTTAAACTATTCAATGTACGTCATTATGGACCGTGCATTGCCTTACATTGGTGACGGACTAAAACCAGTACAACGCCGTATTATTTATGCAATGTCGGAGCTGGGCTTATCAGCTGCGGCAAAATATAAGAAATCAGCTCGTACCGTAGGTGACGTGTTGGGTAAATACCACCCACATGGTGACTCTGCGTGTTATGAAGCGATGGTGTTGATGGCTCAGCCATTCTCATACCGTTATCCATTAGTGGATGGTCAGGGGAACTGGGGTGCTCCAGATGATCCTAAATCATTTGCGGCGATGCGTTATACCGAAGCTAAGTTGTCTAAGTTTGCGGAAGTATTACTTGGTGAGTTAGGTCAAGGTACAGTCGAGTGGCAGCCTAACTTTGATGGCACGATGAAAGAGCCAAAAATGTTGCCAGCGCGCTTACCGCATATTTTGTTAAATGGTGTGACTGGTATCGCTGTTGGTATGGCGACCGATATCCCGCCACATAATGTGCGTGAAGTGGCAAATGCTGCAGTTCATCTTTTGGATAACCCTAAATCTGAATTAAGTGATTTGATGGAATATGTGCAAGGTCCGGATTACCCGACTGAAGCCGAAATCATTTCACCTAAAAGCGATTTGAATAAGATATATACCACCGGTCGTGGCAGCGTTAAGATGCGCGCCGTGTGGCATAAAGAAGAGTCAGATATTGTAATCACCGCATTACCTCATCAAGTTTCTGGTTCAAAATTGATTGAGCAAATCGCTAATCAAATGCGTGCGAAAAAGCTACCGATGATTGATGATTTACGTGATGAATCCGATCATGAAAATCCTACTCGCATTGTGTTAGTGCCAAAATCAAACCGTGTAAACTGCGATGTGGTGATGAATCACCTATTTGCCTCTACTGATTTGGAAAAAAGCTATCGTGTTAACTTGAATATGATTGGTCTTGATGGCCGACCTCAAGTAAAAGGCATGGTACAAATTCTTACTGAATGGTTGGAATATCGTCGTACGACCGTTCGTTCTCGTTTGCAGCATCGTCTCGATAAAGTACTTGCTCGCCTGCATATCTTAGAAGGTTTGTTGGTCGCTTACTTAAATATTGATGAAGTGATTGAGATCATCCGTAGTGAAGATGAGCCTAAGCCAGTATTGATGGCTCGTTTTGGCATTACGGATATTCAGGCTGATGCCATTTTAGATACGAAATTGCGTCACTTAGCGAAATTAGAAGAATTTAAAATTCGCGCTGAGCAAGAAGAACTAGAGAAAGAACGTGAAAAACTAGAGCAGATCCTAGGTTCTGAGCGTCGTTTAAACACTTTGATCAAGAAAGAGATCAAAGCTGATGCCGAAAAATATGGCGACGATCGCCGTTCTCCACTAGTGGAACGAGAAGAAGCAAAAGCGCTTACAGAGCGTGATTTATTGCCAAGTGAAGCCATTACCGTTGTATTGTCTGAAAAAGGCTGGATTCGTCATGCGAAAGGGCATGAGGTTGACTGTGAGGCGATGAACTACAAGTCTGGTGATAAGTATTTAGCGCACGCTTGTGGTAAGAGTAACTTGCCGGCTGTTTTCTTAGGCAGTGATGGACGTAGTTATTCGTTAGAATCTCACACCTTGCCATCTGCTCGTGGGCAAGGTGAGCCAATAACCGGTCGACTAAATATTTCAGAAGGTTCTTCGATTCGCCAAGTGATCATGGGCGAAGAAAACCAATTATGGTTAGTAGGTTCTGATGCTGGTTACGGTTTTGTCTGTAAAGGGGCTGATCTACTGTCGAAAAACCGTAGTGGTAAGGCACTAGTGAATCTACCTGAAAATGCTGAAATCATGGAACCACAGGTGATTAACGATCTCGATCAAGATGAAATCTTAGCGATTACCGATCAAGGCCGTATGTTACTGTTCCCAATTAAAGATTTACCGCATTTAAGTAAGGGTAAAGGGAATAAGATTATTAATATTCCTGCAGCGAAGGCAAAATCTCGTGAAGAAGTTGTTTCCCAACTTGTCGTTCTGCCGCAAGGTGCTTCAGTGACCCTATATGCAGGTAAACGTAAACTCGGGTTGAAACCGGCTGATCTCGATAATTATCGTGGAGAACGTGGTCGTCGTGGTGGGCTATTACCTCGTGGTTTACAGCGCGTATCCAGCTTGGAAATTAATACTGCGAATAGCTCTGAAGAAGAGTAAATCTTATTTGTTGAGACTAAAGCGGAGCGATTAAGCTCCGCTTTTTATTTGTTATTTTTTATTTTGCTTACGATCTTCAGTCGGGGCTAGGTAGCTTTTAGACATCATTCTAATTTGCACCATTTGCTGACCAAAGCGCCGGCAGGCTTTACACATCGCTGTATGCATATGCAATGTGATCTTTTCCTTAGTCGTTAAAGGGCGGTCTTGTTTTTCCGATAGTAAGCGGGTCGCTTGTTTACAGTTCATCATCATTATGACTCCTTACTAAACCAACGGATTTCTAAGCATTCTCGTAAACGAATTCTTGCTCGATAAAGGGTGACGTTTAAATGATTGCCGGATATTGCCTCATTACTGCAAATTTCGTCACTGTCTAATTCTAGAAATTCTCGCATCATGAAGAGACGACTGTAATTTTCAGGCATCATGCGCAAACAAGTATCGAATATACGCCAAAAATGGTCGTTCTCCATATATTGTTCAGGTTCTTGCCATTGAACCGGACGTTCTGCTTTTTGCCAATGACCGTTATCACTAAAGAGTTTCTCTAATAACTCGTCGCCATGGAGACCTTTCCCTTCCGCGAGATCTTCGGCTGCGGTAAAGCGTCTTTCTTTACGTAAAATATCGATGAGCTTATTTTTTAAGATGGCAAATACCCAAGTTTTAAGTGCTGCTTTACGTGAGAATTTTTCTCGATGTTGAAATGCTGCAAACATGGCTTCTTGAACGGCATCTTCAGCTAATTGAGTGTCTTTGATTTGCAATATAGCAAAACGTAACATTTGTTCTCGTAGCTGTTCATACTCGGCACCAGCAAAGTGGCTGAGAGGATCGGATGTAGAATGAATTGAATAGGGCTCGGATGCGTTCAAAATGATCTTCCTCTGCTTAAGGTCTTTATGAGTTTAGACGAAAGCAGAGGAAGATTAGTGACAGTTAAGATGATAAATAAGTGAAATACTCACTAAGGGGGAGCGTTATACAGAAAGTGTCTTGTTATTGATTTTCTGTCCAGCCTTCTGAATCCGACATATCTGGTGCACCTGGGATGGATTTTTGTTCATCAGCCCATTCACCAAAATCGATCATTTGGCACTGTTTGCTACAGAATGGTCGATAAGGACTTTTTTCACTCCATTCAACCTCGGTTCCACATTGTGGGCATTTTACCACGGTTGGCTTCTTTGACATGGGTATTTCCTGTGTAATCTTGTTTAGTGTGGGTTTAGCTGCAAACCGCTAACTGAAAAGCAACATCTTGAGTGCTAGCTTGGCCAGATTTAAATTCAATGAATTTTATGGCAAAGCGATTTTTGTGACCAGAAATCATTGGATAAACACCGTATTCCATAGGAATAGATAATCGAATGATATTAGCGTCTACAGCGTCACCTTGATAAAAACCAGCTTGAGCCATTTTGTCGCGGTAGTTGCCCGTTTCTCTGGTCAGTCTTAACCATAAGTGTAAGGCGTCAGAAAGAGGCTTTAATGTACTCATCCACTCGCTAGCATCATTCACTTTATGTTCAAAAGGAAGATGCAGCCAGTAGTGCAGTGCCGGTAGGTCGAAACAGCATGAGCCTCCAGGCAGGTTAAAACGTTGGCGTATTGCACTGAGAAAGCGGTCATCTTTAAGTGATTGACCAAAGCGTTCAGCATTCATCAAGCTACGATGCACTCCATCAACTTCTTGAAGTAGGGTGAGTAACATATCTTGATCGACACCTTCAACATTTAACCAGCTACGATAGGTTTGACGTTGTTTTTCAATGTCTTTAGCTAGCTCACTTTTTAACTGAATTTGCTCAAAGATTTCGAGTAAATCAAACAGCGAACGGAAGAACAACTGATGCTGAATGGCATCGCGAAATTGCGATGATTGAAACATCTGATTAAGCAGAGCCTCTACACGTAGATAGATACGTGTTTTTTCATTCAGTGGATGTTCAAACTTGTGTGTTGTCATCGAGCGAGCCTTTGTGTCTTTGGACTTATTGTCACCGATTTACCTTACTAAGTGCTAGGTACTTTGGGTGCAATTCTGTGATTTGTGGCAAAAGTTGATCGTTTCCTAAATTATTGTTTATTACATCATCAGCGCAGGCTAAACGTTCATCTCGACTCGCTTGCGCTGCGAGAATTGATCTGGCCTGATGTTCATCGACATTGTCTCGTTGCATGGTTCGTCGCAGTTGAACTGCTTCTGGAACATCAACCACTAATATACGATTGGCCATTGAACCAAGGTTATTTTCGACCAACAGCGGAACAACAAGTAGCGCATAAGGTGAGGTAACTTGAGCCAATTCAACGTGCATTTGTTGCCGAATCATGGGATGCAATAGCTTATTAAGCCATTCTTTTTCATCTGTATTTAGAAAAATCTTTTCTCTCAATTTGGCCCGGTTCAGTTCGTGTTGCTCTGTTAAAATTGCTTCACCAAAATGGTCGACGATTGCTTTAAGGCCAGGCGTACCTGGTGCAACGACTTCTCGTGCTACAATATCAGCATCAACAATATCAATTGCAAAATGTTGGTGAAAAATGTTGGCAACGGTTGTTTTTCCACTTGCAATACCGCCAGTCAAACCAATGATAAAAGACATATTACCAACCTAAAAATGAACTCAAATACCAAACAATTATATCCTGTCCCCATAATACACTGATCCATCCGGCTATCGCGAGGTATGGGCCAAAAGGAAAGGCCTTATCTAATCCTTTACGTTGCATTCTCAGTTGTATGACACCAAATATCACCCCAACTACCGAGGACAGTAATACGATGACCGGAAGCTGTTGCCATCCCAACCAGGCTCCTAACGCAGCGAGTAGTTTAAAGTCTCCGTATCCCATTCCTTCTTTACCGGTAAGTAACTTAAACCCCCAGAACAAAGACCAAAGAATAAGATATCCTGCAATAGCGCCGATGACAGCATCTTGTAATGAAACAGAAGACCAACCAAGTAGAGCGAAGACAAGACCAGCCCACATCAGCGGTATCGTTAGTTGATCGGGGAGTAATAAAGTATCGAGATCGATAAACGTGGCTGCGATAAGTACATAAGTGAAAAAGAGCAGCCCAATACTATAAGGTGTCGGTCCAAAATGTGTTGCAACCACATAGCTTAACCCTGCCGTAAGGAGTTCGACACATGGGTAGCGAATTGAAATTGGAGCATGGCAGTGATGGCACTTACCGCGTAGATATAACCAGCTGATCACTGGGATATTATCGATGATACGTAATTGAGTATGACAGTGAGGGCAAGTTGAACGAGGTGTACTTAGGCTTAAGTGTCCTTCCGGTGGTGCTATCTTGTATTCGGGAAAGCTATCCGCACATTCTTGGCGCCATTCGCGCTCCATAATCACGGGTAGCCGATAGATAACGACGTTCAGAAAACTGCCAATAATCAGCCCCAATAGAGTGGCAAAGAAGACAAAAAGCCAAGGATAATAATAAAAAATGTCCATTAAAGTCCGGAGAACTGATTACAAGTCGATAAAGTTATTTTAACTCAATACTCCCGCTAAGTTAAACACAGGCAAATACATAGCGAGGACTAAACCACCAATCATCAAGCCCAAAAAGAGAATCATGGTGGGTTCGATGAGTTTTTCTATAGTATCGAGCTGATTTTTTACTTCTTGTTCATATATAGCGGCAATTCGGCTGAACATCACATCAAGGCAACCTGTTTCCTCCCCAACCATTATGAGTTGTTTCATGGTTTCCGGAAACTCGGGTTGCATTGCGATAGCCTGATGAATCGATTCACCATCGGCGATTCTTTGTGTAATGGTTGGAATCAAACTGGCTAGATAACAGTTGCCGATGCTGTGAGTAGAGATTGTAAACGTTGTCATAATGGGCACACCGGCTTTTAAGCTGGTGGCGCAGGTATAGCAGAAGCGAGCAAATGCAGCACGAGAATAGAGCTTGCCTAAAATGGGGAGGCGTAATGTCCAGTAACTCACACGCATTTTTATTCGTGGGGAATGTACATAGCTGTAGGTGGCGATACTTCCACTTAATAGGGTGAAGATTATTAGTAGCCAACTGTATTTTTGCACGTTATGAGAAAGTGACATTACCTGCTGTGTTAGCCAGGGGAGCGAGGCTTGAAAACTGTTAAATAGTTCTGAAAATTGAGGAATGACCATAACCAACATAATGTAAGTGACGATGATGGAGACGACGACCACTAACATTGGATAGAGACTAGCGCGGACAATCTTTTTCTTAAATTGCTCTCTTTGTTGTTGGTAGTGGCAAATACGTTCAAACATAGCACTGAGCTGTCCATGCTGTTCGGCTGAGCGAATGAGACTGATGTAGACCGGGTCAAAATGAAGTGGGTATTTTTCTAGGCTATCCGCTAACGTGTAGCCTTGGCCTATATCCGTCTGAATCGTACTAATCAGTGAACGCATTTGTGCTTTACGATGACGTAATCGGATCAACTGCAGTGCTTGTCCAAGTGGAATGCCACTGTCGAGTAATGTGGCAATTTGTCTCGTCATCAAAGCAATATCTTTAGGTGTGGCACTCTCTTTCCAGCGAGTCAGTAAGGAGGTTGCATGGGCTTCTAGAGTGAGTAATTTAATGCCTTGTTGTTGTAGATAGCTTGCAACTTCGTTCTCGTGCTGAGCTAAGTAACGTCCGTGATGATGTTGCCCTTGACGATCGACCCCTCGCCAATGAAATTGCCATAATGAGGCAGTCGCTGTGATCATAGTAATGATTCTTGCATAGCTAATACTCTTCGACACTCAGCGATGGATGAAATACCTTGAATGACTAACGCTGCCGCACTAGATTTGAGCGTCATTATTCCTTGAGCTGTTGCCTGCTGTTCTAACTGTTGTTGTGAGGCATTGATGAGCAGTAAAGATTGAATTTCTGGAGAAACTGGAAGTAGTTCATAGATGCCTATACGTCCTTGATAACCCATATGGCATTTAGAGCATCCTTGTGAGTTAGCAGTAAATATGGAAATGGATGGTTCAATATTTAACCACTGGCTTTCCGTTGGTGTCGGCGCATGTGGCTGTTTACATTCAGGACAGAGCTTTCTTATCAACCGTTGAGCAATAATCAGAGTTAAAGAGGCACTGATATGGTAATTCTCAATACCGATATGGTGAAGCCGAATTAATGTTTCAACGGCGGAATTGGTATGTAGGGTAGAAAGAACTAAGTGACCAGTTTGGGCTGCTTTGATTGCGATTCGAGCGGTTTCGGTATCACGAATTTCTCCCACCATCAGCACATCAGGATCTTGGCGTAATAAAGCGCGTAGTACTTGGGTGAAGTTAAGTTCAATCGCTGGGTTAACTGCAACTTGGTTAATGTTATCTAAGGTGATCTCAATCGGATCTTCAACGGTGGAGATATTTAAAGTATGGCGATCAAGTGAGTTTAATCCTGTGTACAGTGTCTGTGTTTTGCCACTTCCCGTAGGGCCGGTGACTAAGATAAAACCTTGAGGGTTTTGCAGGGCGTTAAAATAAATTTGTTGCTGTTCAGCTGTCATTCCCAGAAGCGATAATGAAAGCTGCTGTTGCTCGGTCGCCAGCAGCCTTATGACAACTTTTTCGCCCCATTGGGTCGGTAGGGTTGATAGCCTTAAATCTAATGCCTTTTTATCGGGTAATGTGAATAAGATCCGCCCATCTTGTGGACGACGACGCTCCGCTATATCCATGTGAGCCATGATTTTTAACCGTGCTACAAAGCGACGATGGAGCTTAATGGGTAACGAAAGATGTTCACTTAGCAAACCATCGCGACGAAAACGGATCCTATAGTGGTGTTGATGCGGTTCAAAATGGATATCGGAAGCATGTTGTTCAAACGCAGTGATGAGCAGTTCATCAATGGATTGAGCGATGGGAGAGCTTGTTCCTGCGGCTTCTTCTTGTTCTGGAGATTCTGTTTCTTCCATTAAATACAGTAAGCGCTGTTCTTGAATGGTGTTGCTTGAATCTGTTGCGGAGGGAACATATTGCTTAAGTAATGCTTTTAGCTGGTGATGATCGGCAACCTGTAGCTGGATTTGTTTACCTGTTGCTAACTGGCATTCTTGCTGTAGCTGCTCTTGAGTCGGGTCGGAAACGGCCATGATGATGTGAGATACCGATTGCTCAATCGGTATAATTTGGTAATGACGAAGTAAAGCCATAGGAAGGGCAATTTCATCGATAATCGGCGCAATATAACTCAGTTCAACGGTAGGCAATTTGAGTTGGTGACTGAGAAATTGTTGAATGACTTTACTGGTTAAAAACTGTGACTGAAGTAAAGCGTCGATGGCTGAAATGTTTTTGTTTTTCTTAACTTGTTGTGCGTTTTTCGCTTGCTCTGCGGTGAGCAACTGATGGTGTGAAAGTAACGGAATTAAATGACTCATTAGCGGCAGCTCACTGGTGTTAATGCAGGATCAATATCATTGGGTAGTGATAACTGGCATTGCCATCCGGTGACCTCATCACGATTAAGATGCGCGACTGCTCCTGCAGGAGAGACATAATGGAACGAAAGAGTGCCATCATTTTCAATACTGAGGGTGCCAAGTTTTGAGCTGTCTTTGCTGATACCTAAGTAAGTTAAATCGGTTCCAGTGACTAAATGACCATGCTCTTGTAAATAGAGTTCTGCCGGGGTGATGAGGTTACGTAGTACGGTAATTCCTGCGGTTAACTGACTTTTCGTTACATAATTACGGTAAGCGGGAATCGCAATGGCTGATAACGTGGCAATGATAGCGACGACGATCATTAGCTCGATCAAGCTGAATCCTTTTGATTTTTGATTGGGCATGACCATTGCTCCTCATGTTTACTCGAACGGGTAAATTAAGAAGATCGTGAGTGGCTGCCTAGGTAAATACTAATAAATTGCGATTCAGCTAAGGTTATTAAAACTAGCGTTACAACAATTGAAGTAGAATGATTGGTGTGGGTCGAAAAGTGGATAAGAATGAAATAGGCCACTAAGTATAGTGACCTAAGTGATCACCGTGATCAGATCAAGCGCATTGAAAGATCCATAGCGCGAATGTGCTTTGTTAGTGCTCCGACCGAAATATAGTCAACGCCCGTTTCGGCATACTCTCTTAATGTTTCAATGGTGATGTTGCCGGAGTTTTCTAATGCTACACGGCCTGAATTGATTTTGACGGCTTCACGCATCATTTCAAGGGTGAAGTTATCTAACATGACAATATCAGCGCCGGCTTCGATAGCAGCAGTGAGCTCTTTTAATGTCTCGGTTTCTATTTCTACCGGTTTCCCCGGATTCAATTGCTTCGCTGTTTGAATGGCTTGCTCAATGCCACCACATGCCATAATGTGATTTTCTTTGATCAAATAGGCATCAAACACCCCAATTCTATGGTTAAAACCACCCCCACAAGCGACGGCATATTTCAGAGCACTACGTAGTCCTGGAATCGTTTTACGAGTATCTAGTAAGCGGCAGTTGGTGCCTTCTAATTCTGTTACATATCTTGCAGTTTCGGTGGCACAGCCTGATAGAGTCTGAATAAAATTCATGGCATTGCGCTCACCCGTTAACAGTGCTCGGGATGGCCCTGAGAGAATACATAGAGTTTGATTGGCCTGTACGTGGTCACCATCTTGCACGTGCCATTCTATCGAAACTTCACCACCTAATTGTTTGAAAACTTCATCTGCCCATAATTGCCCACAAAATACGCCATCTTCTCGAGTTATGATCGTCGCTTGATTACGCATTTCGGCTGGAATCAAACTTGCGGTGATGTCATTAGTTAAAGCAATGTCCCCACCGAGATCTTCGCGTAATGCATCACTAACGGTGCGAACGACGTCGTCAGTTAAATGTTGTTTCAAGTAGTCTAATCGTTGTTCACTGTTATGTGCTTTTTTCATGACAAATTCGTTAGTTATGGGTTTGAAGAATGAATCATACGGTTAATGTGGTGCAAATCCAGCCATAATTCTCGCTTTTGTTTGATTGAACAGTAAAATCGAGAAAGAAATAATGAGAAGAGAGGGGATGATGATTAATCAATCTGGTTGGTGGAGTCATGCGCGTCAGGTGCCTTCGCCATTTTATGATCAACGAGATGCTCAAACGCCTATTTCTTTATTGGTTGTACATAATATTAGCCTGCCACCAGGTCAATTTGGTGGGCCTTATATCGAACAGTTTTTTACAGGGCAGTTAGATCCTAATGAGCATCCATTTTTTCAAGTTATTCATAACATGGGGGTTTCTGCACATTGCTTGATTCGTCGTGATGGTGAAGTCGTGCAGTTTGTGCCATTTTCTGCGAGGGCATGGCATGCTGGCCAATCTTCTTTTGCGGGAGTTGAGCGTTGTAATGATTACTCAATTGGTATTGAGCTAGAAGGGACGGACTTGGTGGCTTATACCGATGAACAATATCAAGCCTTGGCAGAACTTACGCGTGAGATTATGCTGCAGTATCCAGCGATTACATTACCGAGGATCACCGGGCATCAATATATCGCACCTGCACGTAAAACTGATCCGGGGTTGTCATTTGATTGGCGTCGTTATCGCAGTTTATTAACGTAGAGATAGGGCGAGTAAACCGTGATGGAGCAAGCTCTCATCACGGATAGTACTGGAGCGGTTTAGAGCGCGTCTTGATATTCAGTTAGGATCTGTTCAATCCATGTCGCGATGCGTTCGTCACTTAATTCATATTGTGAGTCTTCATCAAGGGCGAGGCCCACAAATTGGGTGCCGTCAGCCGTTAATGCTTTTGATGCGTCAAATTCGTAGCCCTGATTCGGCCAGTAACCGAGTAGGTTTGCTCCGACTTTTTTCACTTCATCATGTAACAGTCCCATCGCGTCTAGGAACCACTCTCCGTAACCCTCTTGGTCGCCTAGACCAAAAAGTGCAACGTATTTACCAGTAAGATCAACGCCACTAATTTGGTCCCAAATGTCATTCCAATCTTCTTGGATTTCGCCAAAGTCCCAAGTGGAAATACCTAAGATTAAAAAATCATAGTCATTCATTAATGTGAGAGGGCTTTCTTTAACGTTGTAGATATCCACTAGGTCTTCACCTAAGATAGCCCGCATTTTCTCTGCTGCCATCTCGGTGTAACAGGTAGTCGATCCATAAAATAGGCCGATTTTCATGATTGAGTCTTCTTGGTTTATCTTTGATGGCGGGAATTCTAACCATAAATTGAAGACAGGGAAATTGATTCTAGGATAAAACTTTATAATTGAGTCAACCTATAAAAATGCAAAAAACGTGGCATGCTTTCCTATCTGTAAGCCTTCTTCTGGTGGTTTTTATAGAGAATTCTTACACTACGTTATGCAATTAGTAACTGTAAAAAATCGAGGCCGAAGTGACAGACGCTTTTTCACCTGACCAAGGGCTGGTCGAACAATTTTTAGATGCTATGTGGATGGAAAGAGGATTATCAGAAAACACTCTTTCATCTTATCGTAATGATTTAACCAAGTTATTAACGTGGATGTCTAATAACAACTATCGACTTGATTTTATAAGTTTAAATGGTTTGCAAGAGTTTCAATCTTGGCTAGTGGATTGTGGTTATAAACAAACTTCACGTGCGAGGATGTTGTCTGCTATTCGTCGTTTATTTCAATACTTACACCGGGAAAAAATGCGCGCCGATGATCCAAGCGCTCTATTAGTGAGCCCTAAACTTCCCAAGCGTTTACCTAAAGATCTGAGTGAATCTCAAGTTGACTCTTTACTTGAAGCGCCAGATCCCAATGACCCGTTAGAATTGCGTGATAAAGCCATGTTGGAGTTACTTTACGCAACAGGACTCCGTGTTACTGAATTGGTGTCTTTAACAATGGAAAATATCAGCTTAAGGCAAGGGGTTGTGCGTGTTATTGGTAAAGGTGGTAAAGAGCGTTTAGTGCCAATGGGTGAAAACGCAGTGGAATGGATCGACAAATTCATTCATAGTGGTAGGGCAATTTTGCTGGGTGAACAGACTTCTGATGTGGTGTTCCCTAGCCGCCGAGCAAAACAGATGACGCGTCAAACGTTCTGGCATCGAATTAAGCATTATGCAGTGATTGCGGGTATTGATGTGGAAAAATTGTCTCCGCACGTGTTGCGTCACGCATTTGCGACGCATTTATTGAACTATGGGGCGGATTTGCGCGTCGTACAAATGTTGTTGGGACACAGTGATTTGTCGACCACTCAGATTTATACTCACGTTGCCACCGAGCGACTTAAACAACTTCATCATGAGCACCATCCAAGGGCTTGATAACAAGGTGATATTAATGAATTTATTACGTAGGATTCTCTTTTTAACGCTACCGATTCTGGCCCTAACCAGTTATGTACCTACAACGATGGCCGCTTCTACCGCATCAGAATCAGGAGTATTAAAGCATACCCAAATTGATGTGAATTTGTTTAAAGAACATTTTGCTAAACTCGGTTTACAAGTCAGTGAAGTTATTCCTTCTGACATCGATGGCCTAGTTGAAGTACACACCAATGGCGGGGTACTTTTTTCCACACCAGATGCCAGCCAATTTATTGCTGGCAAATTATATGGGCTAGATAATAATGGCCAATATGTGGATGTGTTAGCGAAACGCCAAGCGCCAATAAATGCTAAAAAAATTGCCCAATATCGCGGTGACATGATTGAGTATAAAGCTCCGCATGAAAAATACGCAGTAACCGTGTTCACTGATATTACTTGCGGCTACTGTGCAAAATTACATAGCCAAATGAAAGAATATAATGACGCGGGGATTACCGTTCGTTATCTTGCTTTCCCTCGTCAGGGGCCACAAGGGCAGGTTGCGACACAAATGGCAGCAATCTGGTGTTCTAAAGATCCCGCTGAGTCGATGAATATCGCGAAAAGCGAGCATAAGTTACCGCCTAAACCAGACAATCTACAGGTATGTGAGAAGAAGGTCGCGGAGCATTATCAGCTTGGTCGTGAGTTAGGCGTAAATGGTACACCGTCTATTTTCTTACCCAATGGTGAAATGGTTGGTGGGTACCTTCCTCCGCAGCAGCTACTTGCTCGTTTAAAACAAATTTAAGTATGAATGAGTTTAGGCCTTGCTACGGTAAGGCCTATAAATATTATGATAGAAATACAAAGAAGACCTGAACCAGACCTTTCCTTACTTCCTGATACCATTCCTGAATTGTTGCGTCGCTTGTATTTGAACCGCGGTGTTCAAAGTGAAGAGCAACTCGAAAAAAGTGCGCGTGGCCTGCAATCCTATCAAAAGCTTTATGGCATAGATAAGGCGGTAGAACTGCTTTTTGCTTCTATTGAAGAGCAAAAACGCATTATTGTGGTCGGTGATTTTGATGCTGATGGCGCAACCAGTTCGGCATTATCAGTGCTTGCCTTAAGAATGTTAGGCAGCCGCAACGTCGATTATCTGGTTCCAAACCGCTTTGAAGATGGTTATGGCCTTAGCCCTGAAGTGGTTGAACAAGCTCAGCAGCTTGGTGCCGAAATGATCATGACCGTGGACAACGGTGTTTCATCTATTTCAGGAGTAAAAGTAGCCAAAGAGCATGGGTTAACGGTTTTAGTCACCGATCACCACTTGCCTGGTCAAGAGCTCCCTGAAGCCGATGCTATCGTCAACCCTAATCTACAAGAGTGTCACTTCCCATCCAAAGCTCTTGCTGGTGTTGGCGTCGCTTTCTATCTGATGATGGCACTATGCGTATATATGCGCAAACAAAACTGGTTTGTACGTCAGGGCATGCAAGAACCTAAATTGATGGAATTGATCGATCTGGTTGCCTTAGGAACAGTCGCTGATGTGGTTCCTTTAGATGACAATAATCGAATTTTGGTCCATCAAGGTTTACAGAGAATTCGGGCGGGTAAAGCCAGGCCGGGTATACAAGCGCTGATTGAAGTGGCCAAGCGAGATGCGCGCCGTTTAGTTGCTGCTGATTTTGGTTTCGCTCTTGGCCCACGCATTAATGCCGCTGGACGCCTAGACGATATGTCGTTTGGGGTTGAGCTCTTGATGAGTAACAATATCCATGCTGCACGTCGTATGGCCAATGAATTAGACGGACTCAATCAAACCCGCAAAGAGATTGAAGAGGGCATGAAGCAAGAAGCGATGGCTTTTTGTGAAAGATTGCAGTTAGGTGGTGATAAAGTATTGCCTCATGGTTTGGTGTTATTTCAGCGAGATTGGCACCAAGGTGTGATTGGTATTTTAGCGTCACGAATCAAAGAGCAATTTCACCGCCCTGTGATCGCTTTTGCTGATGGTGGCGAAGGCACGATCAAGGGGTCGTGTCGCTCTATTCCGGGTTTGCACATGCGTGATACGTTAGATCGTATTGATAAGCAGGCTCCAGGTATGATTTTGAAATTTGGTGGCCATGCGATGGCTGCGGGTTTGACTATTGTTGAAAGCGAATTCGAGCGCTTTTCTACTTTGTTTGATCAAGCAGTACAGCAAGAACTGGACGACAGCTTATTAAAAGGCGTTGTGCTTAGTGACGGAGAGCTACTACCGGAACAGTTTTCCATGCATGTTGCTGAATTGATTCGTGCTGGTGGACCGTGGGGGCAAGCATTCCCTGAACCTATTTTTGATGGTGAGTTTAAAGTGCTTCATCAAAAGTTAGTCGGTGAAAAACACCTTAAGCTTATGTTGGAGCCTTTGTACAAAGGGCACCCGACGAACATCATGATTGATGGTATTGCCTTCAATATTGATTTACGTCGCTGGCCTGATGCATCAGTAAAAATTGTGCGTTTAGCCTATCGGCTTGATATTAACGAATTTCGTGGTAATCAATCACTACAACTTATGGTTGAGTACATTGAACCGAAATAGAGCGTTAAGTTCTGTGTGTACAAAAAAGAGCAACTTTTTTAAGTTGCTCTTTTTTATTTGTTTTTATTTTTTCACCACACTTTTTCAAGGGATTAACAATTATTGTGCATTTAAATAGGTTTGAGAGTGAGGGTGTATAAAAATTGTAATTGGTCTTACCAATTTAATAATCAATTAAGAAATGATTTGTTACCAAAGTGTTGAGTGGTTCTCTGAACAATGATTTTGGTCAATTTTTGGCTGGACACTTACGTTGAATTTATGTTAATTTGCCCCCCATCGTGAAATTGGTATTACCAATTGCCTGCATAAATAAAAGAGCAAAGAATAATAAATTATGGCTTATCAAAGGATTCGTCAGCCAAAACTTTCTGATGTGATTGAACAAGAATTGGAACGGTTGATTGTAGAAGGCACGCTAGCACCTGGTCATCAGTTACCACCTGAGCGTGAATTAGCGAAACAATTTGATGTGTCTCGTCCTTCTGTCCGAGAAGCTATTCAACGTTTAGAAGCCAAACGTCTCCTAACTCGCCGTCAAGGTGGAGGTACGTTTGTCAGTGAAAATATTTGGAAAAGTTTCTCCGATCCTCTCATTAATTTATTATCTAGCCACCCTGAAACCCAACTTGACTTGCTTGAAGCGCGTCATGCATTAGAAGGGATTGCTGCTTATTTTGCTGCACTACGTGGTACCGAAGAAGATTTTGCTGTTATTCGAGCATGTGTAGAAAAAATCGGCGATATCAAAGAAGAATCAGATGTTGAACGTGAAACGCCACTTGTGATGGCGTTTTTAGTGTCTATCGCTGAAGCGGCACATAATGTCGTGTTACTTCATATCATCCGTAGCCTTTCACCATTGCTAGAGCAAAATATCACACAGAATTTTAAGTTATTACGCCGCCGCCCTGAAGCGGTGGAGAAAGTAAGTAAACACCGAGCTAATATCGTGGATGCGATTGTTTCCGGGCAGCCAGAGAAAGCCCATGAGATGTCCCATTCTCATTTAGCTTATATCGAAGAAACATTGTTGGATTTGGGTCGGGAAGAGTCTCGCCGCGAGCGTTCTCTACGTCGAATTCAGCAGGGTAATGAGTCACAGTAGTGTGGCCCATTGCGATTCAATAATCCAACCAACAGAAGGATAGATCGCCATGTCTGACATGAAGCATGACGTAGATGCACTGGAAACTCAGGAGTGGTTAGAATCTCTTGAGTCAGTTGTACGTGAAGAAGGCGTAGAGCGTGCTCAGTTCTTGTTAGAAGAAGTTCTTGGACAAGCTCGTTTAGAAGGCGTTGATATGCCAACCGGCACAACGACTAACTACATCAACACCATCCCTGCCGACCAAGAGCCGGCTTACCCTGGTGATACAACTCTAGAAAAACGTATTCGTTCCATCATCCGTTGGAACGCAGTAATGATTGTATTACGCGCATCTAAGAAAGACTTGGAACTAGGTGGCCACATGGCTTCTTTCCAATCTTCAGCAGCGTTTTACGAGACTTGTTTCAACCATTTCTTCCGTGCTCCTAACGAGAAAGATGGCGGCGATTTGGTATACTACCAAGGTCACATTTCTCCTGGGATTTACGCACGTGCATTCGTTGAAGGCCGTTTAACTGAAGAGCAATTGGATCATTTCCGTCAAGAAGTTGATGGTAAAGGTATCCCTTCATACCCACACCCTAAATTGATGCCTGAATTCTGGCAGTTCCCAACAGTATCAATGGGTCTAGGTCCAATCGCGTCTATCTATCAAGCTCGTTTCTTGAAATACCTAGAAGGCCGTGGTCTTAAAGACACGTCAGAACAGCGTGTATACGCGTTCCTAGGTGACGGTGAAATGGATGAGCCAGAATCACGTGGTGCTATTTCTTTCGCTGCACGTGAAAAACTGGACAACCTATGCTTCGTAATCAACTGTAACCTTCAGCGTCTAGATGGCCCTGTAATGGGTAACGGTAAGATCGTTCAAGAACTTGAAGGCCTATTTAAAGGTGCTGGTTGGAACGTAGTGAAAGTCCTATGGGGTAACAACTGGGATTCTCTAATCGCGAAAGACACTTCAGGTAAACTTCTACAGCTTATGAACGAAACTGTGGATGGCGATTACCAAACATTCAAATCTAAAGACGGTGCTTACGTACGTGAACACTTCTTTGGTAAATACCCAGAGACTGCAGCACTTGTTGCTGATATGACTGACGAGCAAATCTTCGCTCTAAAACGTGGTGGTCATGAGTCTTCTAAACTGTACGCAGCGTTCAAAAACGCACAAGACACTAAAGGTCGTCCAACTGTAATCCTAGCGAAAACAGTAAAAGGTTACGGCATGGGTGATGCGGCAGAAGGTAAGAACATCGCGCACCAAGTTAAGAAACTAGATATGACTCACGTGCAACAAATGCGCGACCGTCTAGGGCTTCAAGACCTAGTATCTGATGAAGATGTAAAATCTCTACCTTACTTGAAACTTGAAGAAGGTTCTAAAGAGTACGAATACTTGCACGCTCGTCGTAACGCTCTTCATGGTTACACTCCTCAGCGTCGTACTCACTTCTCTGAAGAGCTACAAGTTCCAGCACTAGAAGAGTTCAAACCACTTCTAGAAGCTCAAAAACGTGATATCTCATCAACAATGGCGTTTGTACGTACACTGAATACTCTTCTTAAGAACAAGAGCGTCGGTGACCGTATCGTGCCAATCATTGCTGACGAAGCACGTACATTCGGTATGGAAGGTTTGTTCCGTCAAATCGGTATCTACAACCCGAATGGTCAAGAATACACTCCAGAAGACCGCGGCGTAGTGTCTTACTACAAAGAAGCGACTTCTGGTCAAGTACTACAAGAAGGTATCAACGAGCTAGGTGCTATGTCTTCATGGGTTGCTGCGTCAACTTCATACAGCACAAACAACCTGCCAATGATCCCATTCTACATCTACTACTCAATGTTCGGCTTCCAACGTGTAGGCGACATGGCGTGGATGGCAGGTGACCAACAAGCACGTGGTTTCCTATTAGGTGGTACTGCAGGTCGTACAACACTAAACGGTGAAGGTCTACAGCACGAAGATGGTCACAGCCATATTCAAGCGAACACTATCCCTAACTGTGTTTCTTACGACCCAACATTCGCTTACGAAGTTGCTGTTATCGTTCAAGATGGTATCCGTCGCATGTACGGTGAGAACCAAGAAAACGTGTTCTACTACCTAACGCTAATGAACGAAAACTACCCAATGCCTGCAATGCCAGAAGGTGCTGAAGAAGGCATCCGTAAAGGTATCTACAAGCTAGAAACTTACACTGGTGCGAAAGGTAAAGTTCAGCTAATGAGCTCTGGTACTATCATGAACGAAGTACGCAAAGCGGCTCAAATCCTTAGCGATGACTACGGCATTGCTTCTGATGTTTACTCTGTAACATCATTCAACGAATTGACTCGTGAAGGTCAAGAAGTTGAACGTAACAACATGCTAAACCCTGAAGCTGAAGAGCAAGTACCATACATTGCACAGGTAATGGGTACTGAGCCTGCAATCGCTGCGACTGACTACATGAAGAACTATGCAGAACAAGTACGTGCATTCCTACCTGCGGAATCTTACAAAGTACTTGGTACTGATGGCTTCGGTCGTTCAGACAGCCGTGACAACCTACGCCGTCACTTTGAAGTGAACGCGGAATACGTTGTTGTTGCAGCGCTTAACGAACTAGCGAAACGCGGCGACGTTGAAAAATCTGTAGTTGCAGAAGCAATTAAGAAATTCAACATCGACGTGACTAAAACTAACCCACTACACGCTTAATTGAAGGTTTAAAGTAATGGCAATTGAAATTAATGTACCTGACATCGGCGCGGATGAAGTAGACGTTACTGAAATTCTTGTGCAAGTTGGTGACAAAGTTGAAGAAGAACAGTCACTAATCACTGTTGAAGGCGATAAAGCTTCAATGGAAGTTCCTGCGCCTCAAGCTGGTGTGGTTAAAGAAATTAAAGTATCAGAAGGCGACAAAGTGTCTACTGGTTCTTTCATCATGGTATTCGAAGAAGAAGGTGCTGCAGCAGCACCTGCTCCTGAGGCTGAAGCGGCTCCTGCAGCAGCACCAGCGGCAGCTTCTGCAACGCTAGAAGTTAACGTACCAGATATCGGCGATGATGAAGTAGACGTTACTGAAATCATGGTTAAAGTTGGCGATACAGTAGAAGAAGAGCAATCTCTAATTACTGTTGAAGGCGACAAAGCATCGATGGAAGTTCCTGCACCATTCGCGGGTACGGTGAAAGAAATCAAAGTGGCTGAAGGCGACAAAGTTAAAACTGGTTCTTTCATCATGGTATTCGAAACTGCAGGCGCAGCGCCAGCAGCCGCTCCTGCTGCAGAAGCAGCACCTGCGGCGGCTCCAGCGGCAGCGGCAGCGAAAGATGTGCACGTACCTGATATCGGTGGCGACGAAGTAGACGTTACTGAAATTATGGTTGCAGTTGGCGATACAGTAGAAGAAGAGCAATCTCTAATCACTGTTGAAGGCGACAAAGCATCGATGGAAGTTCCTGCACCATTTGCGGGTACTGTAAAAGAAATCAAAGTAGCGGAAGGCGATAAAGTATCAACTGGCTCTTTGATCATGGTATTCGAAGTGGCGGGTGCAGCACCTGCAGCGGCTCCAGCGGCAGCAGCACCTGCTCCAGCAGCGGCGGCTCCAGCAAAAGCTGAAGCACCTAAAGCAGCAGCGCCTGCGGCAACTGGCGATTTCCAAGAAAACAACGAGTATGCTCACGCGTCTCCAGTTGTTCGTCGTCTAGCTCGTGAATTTGGCGTTAACCTTGCTAAGGTTAAAGGTACTGGTCGTAAGAGCCGTATCCAAAAAGAAGACGTACAAAACTACGTGAAAGAAGCGCTTAAACGCCTTGAGTCTGGTGCTGCATCAGGCAAAGGTGACGGCGCAGCTCTTGGTCTTCTTCCTTGGCCAAAAGTTGACTTCAGCAAGTTCGGCGAAACTGAAGTTCAACCGCTATCTCGCATTAAGAAAATCTCAGGTGCAAACCTACACCGTAACTGGGTAATGATCCCTCACGTTACACAATGGGATAATGCAGATATCACTGAACTAGAAGCGTTCCGTAAAGAACAGAATGCTATCGAAGCGAAGAAAGAGTCTGGCATGAAGATCACTCCACTTGTGTTCATCATGAAAGCAGCAGCGAAAGCGCTAGAAGCATTCCCATCGTTCAACTCTTCTCTTTCTGAAGACGGTGAAAGCCTAATCGTGAAGAAATACGTGAACATCGGTATCGCAGTAGATACTCCAAATGGTCTAGTTGTTCCTGTATTTAAAGACGTGAACAACAAAGGCATTCACGAGTTATCTGACGAACTGAAAGCAATGTCTAAGAAAGCACGTGCAGGTAAACTGACTGCGTCTGACATGCAAGGTGGTTGTTTCACTATCTCTAGCCTAGGCGGTATCGGTGGTACAGCGTTTACTCCAATCGTAAACGCACCTGAAGTGGGTATCCTTGGCGTATCTAAATCAGAAATGAAGCCTGTATGGAATGGTAAAGAATTCGTTCCACGTCTACAGCTTCCACTATCATTATCATACGACCACCGTGTGATCGATGGTGCGGAAGGTGCACGCTTCATCACTTACTTGAACGGTTGCCTAAGCGACATTCGTCGTCTAGTACTGTAATCAGTAAGTTCAAGATAAATAAGGCGGCATAAACGCCGCCTTGATTCAGTTTTATCTTGCCGATTAGGTAAGGGATAACAAAATACCCTAAATGAATTGTCGTCTAGCTCACAGGCTACGGGGATTCTCTTTTCTCACTTAGCACATGCAGTTACACTGAAATATGTTGCAATTTGTATTATTAAGTTGGAAAAGGATTTGCGTCACGCATCCACATTGGAAAGGTCGCTTCTCAGCCTGTAAGGGATATTTGACTACAAGAGGTCGAAATGAGCAAAGAAATTAAAGCCCAAGTTGTTGTACTTGGTGCCGGTCCTGCTGGTTACTCCGCTGCATTCCGTTGTGCAGACTTAGGTCTGGACACTGTTCTTATTGAACGCTACAGCACCCTAGGTGGTGTATGTCTAAACGTGGGTTGTATCCCATCGAAAGCATTACTTCACGTTGCGAAAGTTATCGAAGAAGCAAAAGCACTTTCTGAGCACGGCATCGTGTTTGGTGAGCCACAAACTGATATCGATAAAATTCGTTTGTGGAAAGAAAAAGTGATTAACCAATTAACTGGCGGTCTTGGCGGTATGGCTAAGATGCGTAAAGTTAACGTAGTTAACGGTTTTGGTAAATTCACTGGCCCTAACTCAATCGAAGTTGAAGGCGAAGATGGCAAAACAGTTGTGAACTTCGACAACGCTATCGTTGCAGCTGGTTCTCGTCCAATCAAACTGCCATTCATCCCACATGAAGATCCACGTATTTGGGACTCAACTGATGCTCTAGAGCTGAAAGAAGTTCCTGAAAAACTGCTTATCATGGGCGGTGGTATCATCGGTCTGGAAATGGGTACGGTTTACCATGCACTAGGTTCTCAAATCGACGTTGTTGAAATGTTCGATCAAGTGATTCCTGCTGCTGATAAAGACGTAGTGAAAGTATTCACTAAACGTGTTGCTAAGAAATTCAACATGATGCTGGAAACGAAAGTAACAGCAGTTGAAGCGAAAGAAGACGGCATCTACGTATCTATGGAAGGCAAAAAAGCACCTGCTGAACCAGAACGCTACGACGCAGTTCTAGTTGCGATCGGTCGTGTACCAAACGGTAAACTTCTGGATGCAGAAAAAGCGGGCCTAGAAGTAGACGAGCGCGGCTTCATCAACGTTGATAAGCAGATGCGTACTAACGTTCCTCATATCTTCGCTATCGGTGATATCGTTGGTCAACCAATGCTTGCTCACAAAGGTGTGCATGAAGGCCACGTTGCAGCAGAAGTTATCTCTGGTAAGAAACACTACTTCGATCCTAAAGTGATTCCATCAATCGCTTACACTGAGCCTGAAGTGGCTTGGGTTGGTAAAACTGAGAAAGAAGCGAAAGCAGAAGGTATCAACTACGAAGTATCCGTATTCCCATGGGCTGCTTCAGGTCGTGCAATCGCATCTGACTGTTCAGATGGTATGACTAAACTGATCTTTGATAAAGACACTCACCGTATCGTTGGTGGTGCTATCGTTGGTACTAACGGTGGTGAACTACTTGGCGAAATCGGTTTGGCTATCGAGATGGGTTGTGATGCAGAAGATATCGCTCTAACTGTTCACGCTCACCCAACTCTACATGAGTCTATCGGTCTAGCCGCTGAAGTATTTGAAGGTTCAATCACTGACCTTCCAAATGCAAAAGCGAAAAAGAAAAAGTAATCTACTTTCTCTATGATCAAAAAAACCGCTGAGATTCAGCGGTTTTTTTATGCCTTGAATAACAACAAGGCCGATTATCTAATTAATCGAGGCTTAAAGCCGTAAGCCTCGAATTGCGAGCTGATTAAGCAGCAGCTTCGCTATTATAGATACAAAGCATATCTAGGTAATGGTTAACCAATTTATGGACGCTATTTTCGTTACGAACACGGTTCGCTTGCACAAATAGTGAGTAGCAGATACCGTGGAATAATGTTGCCATGTCTTCTGCATCGTAGTTGCTATCAAGCTCACCACGTTCAATGGCTTTAGCAAACATGTTTTTCAGCAGTAATTGGTTAGTACGGTTAGTGGAAACAAATAGAGGCCAAACTTCATCACGAGTTGAAGCGCTCCATTCAAACCAAACTTTTAGCCAATGACAATCATCAATAGCAAGATTTACCATGCCATCAGCGATGTTAGTTAGGTTTTCTCGTGCCGGAAGATCTAAGTCAATGTTGTCGGTTAAGAAGTTGGAAAACTGTCGTACAACAAAAGTGAGGACATCGTCGACCAAATCTTCGCGAGTTGGAAAGTAGTTAAATACTGTAGCAACAGACACTTGCGCAATATCTGCGATGTCTGCGTGACCGCCACGACCAATCCCTCGTTTAGCAAACACTTCCAATGCAATTTCCATTAGCTGGTGTTTACGTTTTTGAGGAGATAGACGGGTTCTTGGGCGTTTTTCTATTGAAGCATCCATATAGTTAATCCTTGCCTTGATGACTTACGTTGTTAATTTGTGAAACGAATGTTTACTAGTAATTATTTTATTATTTGCATAAAGCAATTTTGAGTGTACTGATGCATATTTATCAGGTCAACGACTAAAACTTGCTTATGCCATATTAAATTAAGATTTATGTTACTTATAATTTTTTGGTGAGTATTCTCTCACTCTGTTTGCCGGAGGGAAACGTTTTCCTGAAGCAAAAGGAATGATACTATACGCGGCTATTATTTTGGAGTAATTTTAAGCAGTTTTCCATAAGATGCTTATGGTAATGGCTCAAAAACAACGAGAGCGGTATGAAACATAAAGTTGAAGTGATGATCTCTGAGCAGGAAGTTCAAGAGCGAGTTCGTGAATTAGGGAAACAAATTTCGCAGCACTATAAAGAAAGTGAAAATCTAGTATTAGTAGGTTTACTGCGCGGTTCCTTTGTCTTTATGGCCGATCTTGCCCGTGCTATTGATGTTACTCACCAAGTCGATTTTATGACCGCTTCTAGCTACGGCAATAGCATGGAAAGCTCTCGTGATGTACGTATTTTGAAAGACCTTGATGATGACATCAAAGGTAAAGATGTGCTGCTTGTTGAAGATATTATCGATACGGGTAATACATTAAGTCGTGTGAAAGAAGTTCTGGCACTACGTGAGCCTAACTCGATTGAAATCTGTACTTTACTAGACAAACCTTCTCGTCGTGAAGTAGAAGTGGATGTGCAATGGATTGGTTTCTCAATTCCTGACGAATTTGTCGTGGGTGTCGGGATCGATTACGCGCAGAAATATCGTCATTTACCTTATATCGGTAAAGTGGTTCCTCTTGCATAATATCTTATGTAATCGAGAGTGAAATAAGAAAGGAGCGTGAAAACGCTCCTTTCTTGGATCTTGGTTAATGGATTACCGACATAATAGGGCATAGTCGGGATTCAAAATACTTTCCATGGATTTTTGGTAGCTTGTATCAACCGTTTCTGGAGACGTACAACGCTCACCAAGGTATTCTAAATGGCCATCTTCAATACCATAGACCACACCATGTAGTTCGACATCTTGACCACGTTCCCACGCATTTTGTAATACCGTAGAATTACCGATGTTATACACTTGCTCTGCTACGTTGATCTCAGCGAGTTTGTCCGATTGATTTATTCCCGACATCTTGTCTAGATATGTGCGATGTTTGAAATAGAGATCGCGGATGTGCAGCAACCAGTTATTGATGAGTCCGAGTTTAGGATTATCGATAGCGGCAGTAATACCACCACATCCATAGTGGCCACAAATGATGATGTGTTTGACTTTAAGAACGTCGACTGCATACTGAACAACCGACAAGCAGTTAAGGTCGGTATGAACCACTTGGTTGGCAACATTACGATGCACGAATAGTTCACCAGAATATAGTCCAGTTAGTCGTTCTGCGGGAACTCGACTATCTGAACACCCAATCCATAGAAAATCAGGATTTTGTCCTTTGGCTAACTTAGTAAAATACTCAGGGCGTTCAGCTTTTATGGAAGCTGACCATTTCGAGTTATTATCGAATAATTGTTTTAATTCTGGCATTCTAATTCCCTTCATTAACGATGCCAACTATACACAATGATAGGCGCCAAGCACAGATATTATACTTAATCTTTTTGCGGTTATTTTGTCGGCGGTCACCCACAATATACGCAAAAGTGTTTTTTACAAAGAATTCATTGTTACCTCTTGTCTCTTTTGGGCTCAGTGATAAGGTGACGGGATTATTCTTCGTTGTTATACCCAAGTAACCTCAAGATGCGGTTTCAGCGAGAATGTATTCGCTCATAGGCAAGGCACTGATTTGAGGACATAGTCATTCTACGTTGAAAATCAGTAACACAGCCTAGGAGCGAATAAAACTCGCCCTTCGGGAGCTCATCAACAAACCTATTTCTGCGCTCAATCACGTTGAAAGGGAATGACCATTCCTGCCGTGGTTGAGCTTGACCTAGGCTCGTTGATGAAGCTCTGAATCCTGTATCTTGAGGTCATTTGGGTATATCAATAAAACAGCAGAGTAAATACTCTACTATTTAAGTTCATTATTAAACCATATACTCGTTAGGCGAATAGCCTTGGCGATTGAGATATTGTTATCTCAATGTTGTTCTTTTAGACGATATGAGAATGTTATGTACGCTTTAGAATTAGATCAATTACGCAAGACCTATTCCGGTGGTTTTGAAGCATTGAAAGGGATCAGTCTGTCCGTTAAAAAAGGCGATTTTTACGCATTACTTGGTCCTAATGGGGCAGGGAAATCAACCACAATAGGGATTATTTCTTCTTTAGTGAATAAGACCTCAGGTTCCGTGAAGGTCTTTGGCTACGATATTGATAAAGATTTAGAATTAGCTAAACAAAACTTGGGCCTGGTGCCTCAAGAATTTAACTTCAACCCGTTTGAAACCGTTGAGCAGATTGTGATGCAGCAAGCCGGTTATTACGGGGTGAAAAAAGCGCTAGCTAAAGAACGCGCGAAGAAATATTTATCTCAGTTGGATTTATGGGGTAAACGTCATGAACGGGCGCGTAATCTTTCTGGTGGTATGAAGCGTCGTTTGATGATTGCACGTGCGCTTATGCATGAGCCTCATTTGTTGATTCTTGATGAACCTACCGCTGGGGTAGATATCGAACTGCGTCGTTCGATGTGGGAGTTTTTAGAGCGAATTAATCGTGAAGATGGCATTACGATTATTTTAACAACTCACTATCTCGAAGAAGCTGAGATGTTATGTCGTCATATAGGCATCATCAATCATGGCGAATTAATTGAAAATACCACGATGAAAGGTCTATTAGGTAAGTTAGCGGTTGAGACGTTTATTTTGGATGTCAATGAAACAGAGACGATTCCTCAGCTAGAAGGTGTGCGTTCACAGGACATTGTAGACGGTTCACTTGAAATTGAATTGGATAAAGAACAAGGGCTTAATCACGTATTTGCTCAATTGAGTGAACATGGCGTTAAAGTGCTATCAATGCGTAATAAAGCTAACCGTCTTGAAGAGCTGTTTGTCAGCATTATTCACCAAGCAGATTGAGGATAAACATGTATCAGATTTACTGGACAGCATTTTGTAGTTTGCTGCACAAAGAAGTGAAACGATTTACTCGCATTTGGGTACAAACTGTCGTTCCACCAGCGATTACCATGACGTTGTATTTCATCATATTTGGTAATCTGATTGGTTCTCGAATTGGCCAAATGAACGGCTTTACCTACATGGAGTACATAGTTCCTGGCCTGATTATGATGTCAGTCATTACTAACTCTTATTCCAATGTTGCATCGTCTTTTTTTAGCGCCAAATTTCAAAAAAACATTGAAGAGTTATTAGTTGCTCCTGTGCCTAATTACGTAATTATTGCGGGTTATGTGATGGGCGGAGTTTCACGAGGTTTATTAGTTGGCGCTATGGTTACTGGTGTGTCGCTATTTTTCGTTGATTTGCAAGTTCAGCACTGGTGGATTGTGGTCGCTACGGTATTTCTGACTTCCGTCGTGTTTGCTTTAGGCGGCTTAATCAATGCCGTATTCGCGAAAAGTTTTGATGATATCTCTATCGTGCCTACCTTTGTTTTAACGCCGCTGACTTATTTAGGTGGTGTTTTCTACTCGATCAGTCTGTTGCCTGAATTTTGGCAAGGAGTATCTAAAATCAACCCAATTGTGTACATGGTAAATGCCTTCCGTTATGGGTTCCTTGGTGTTTCTGACGTGGGGATTGGTACGTCATTTGGTGTGCTGGGAATTTTTGTCGTGGGTTTATATTGTGTTGCGCACTATCTGATTACTAGTGGCAAAGGTCTAAGAGCCTAATTAGTATATTACCGTGAAAAAAAGGGCAGCACTGTGTGCTGCCCTTATTGTTATCACCGTGAAGAACTGGATTATTCTTCTTCTTGACTCGGTTTACTTTCAACCGAGAAGTCTAGAACTTGGTTATCGATTAAACGAACATGTCCCAAGTAAGCCGAAATAAGAATAACGGCTTGTGTGGTGGTTTCGCTAATTGGTTGGAGCGTTTTGGCATCACGAATAAAGATCTGATCAGGAATAAGATCAGCAGCGCGGAGTTGATCGCTGGCATCTTCTGCGATAGAGGCATAATCATCGCGACCATTACGCATCGCACTGCTCATCCAGCGCATCGTTCTTGCCAATACAGGGGCGAGTTGGCGCTCAGCCACTGTTAATAGATTATTACGCGAGCTCATGGCTAAGCCATCTAATTCACGTACGATTGGTACCCCAATAATTTCAATATCCATTGCCAGATCTTCGACCATTTGACGAATCACAGCTAATTGCTGAAAGTCTTTTTCGCCAAAACAAGCCACGTCCGGTTGAACGATATTAAACAGCTTAGTCAGAATGGTAGCAACACCGCGAAAGTGCCCTGGGCGAGCAGCGCCTTCTAACATATGAGATAAGCCAGGAACCTCAACAAATGTCTGTTTATCTAAGCCGTTAGGGTAAATGATCTCAGGGGTAGGGGTAAATACGAGATCAACGCCCTCACCATTGAGTTTATTCAGATCATCATCTAATGTGCGTGGATAGCTATTTAAGTCATCCGCTCGATCGAATTGTAGTGGGTTTACAAAAATACTGGCTACAACGATGTCACCTTCTTCGTGTGCTTTACGCATTAAAGTTAAGTGTCCTTCGTGTAAGTTACCCATTGTTGGTACAAACGCGATATTACGGCCTTCACGCTTATATTGTTTGATTTGCTCACGTAGTGACGCAATGTCAGAAAATGTTTGCATGAATGACTCCTTAAGCAATGGTATGTGCTAAACCAGGGAATTCTCCACTGGCAACATCGGCGATGTATTTTGCGACAGCTTGGCGCATATCCCCAGTTTCAACTAAGAAATTCTTAGAGAACTTAGGCATATAATTTGCGGAAATGCCAAACATGTCGTGCATTACCAAAATTTGACCATCAGTTTGATTACCAGCACCAATACCGATGACAGGAATATCTAACACTTTTGTGATCGTTTCAGCCAAAGCGGCTGGTACACATTCAAGTACCACAATTTGTGCGCCAGCTTGTTGGAGTGCCAGAGCATCATTAAGCATTTTTTCAGCTTGATCTTGTTCTCGGCCTTGTACTTTATAACCACCAAAAATATTCACTGCTTGAGGGGTTAGCCCCAAATGAGCGCAGACAGGTACAGAGCGTTCAGTTAACATCGTTATGGTATCTGCTAACCAACCTCCACCTTCAATTTTTACCATGTTAGCACCAGCACGCATGAGCTTAGCTGCTTCTTGGCAAGCTTGCTCTGGCGTTGCATAACTCATAAACGGCATATCGGCCATGAGTAAGGCATTTGGGCTACCTTTACGCACAGCTTTTGTATGGTAGGCAATATCTTCTACTGTGACGGGCAGGGTATCATTTTCACCCTGCAAAACCATGCCTAAAGAATCGCCGACAAGAAGAACCGGCATTTCCTGGCTTTCAAATAGTTGAGCGAAGCTGGCATCGTAGGCCGTGACGCTCGCAAATTTACGACCTTCTTGTTTCCATTTCATTAGGTCGTTTATTGTGATTTTTTTCATTACTGTTCCTTACTAGATAAGGCGCTGACTATTGCCAGATTTTAAGCCCATTTAGCGGTACTGCTTCCAGTAGATCCTTTAGTGCGGTTCCATCTGGTAGACACAACTCAGACGCTATTTCTGCCAGAGGATAAAGGACAAATTCCCGTACTTTCATTCCATAGTGAGGGAGCGTCAGGCGTTCGTTTTCAATCACTTCCTGACCGTAGAGTATGATATCGAGATCAAGCGTACGAGGACCCCAGCGCTCTTTTTTACGTACTCTACCATGTTGTTGTTCGATTGACTGTGTGCAATCTAATAGTTCCAGTGGTGAAAGCTCAGTTGTAATTTTCACCACGGCATTGATGTAGTCTGGTTGATCCTGTGGCCCCATTGGCGTACTACTATACAAAGAGGATGTGGCAATAAACGTTGAGCGAGGCAACGATTTTAGTGCTTCGATGGCTTCGTTTGCTTGTGCAACAGGTTCGCCAAGATTACTGCCTACCGCAATATATACTGTGATCATGACTCAGTTTTGCTCTTTTTTTTGTTCGCAGGTTTGCGACGACGAGCTCGTGGCTTTTGCGTGCTAGCCTGATTGAGGTCATTTACCATCGCTTGACGCATATTGCGTCCTGCTGATTGGAATGTATCCCACCACAAGGCCAGTTCTTTAATTTCGCCCCCTTCGACTTCACCTCGCATTTTTAGGAAGTCAAAGCCTGCACGGAATTTATTTAGCTCCATTAAACGAAAAGCACGTTTACCATTACGACGAGGTAAGCGCAGTTGTAACTGCCAAATTTCGCGAATTGTTGCCGTATGACGACGTGGAATCGCAATACGTTTTACTACTCGATCAAGTACTTGGTTACTCGCTTCCATCACGGCATCATAGAAATTGATATTGGTTTCTTCTACCAATTTATTAGCACGTTCGATCATTGGATACCAGAGTATCGCTGCGAACATAAAAGCGGGATTAATGCGTTTGTTTTCTTCAACGCGAATATCGGTGGAATCCAATGAGAGATCCAGTATATGTTCGGTATTTGAGCTGTAATCAGGAGTGAAATGCTCACTAATTACAGGGAACAACTGTTCAAAAACATTGTATTCGCGCATCAAGTGATAGGTTTCTAAACCGTATCCCGATTGCAGCATCTTTAAGGATTCTTCGTAAAGGCGTGCCGCTGGAATATCACTTAATAGATAAGCGAGGCGTTCGATAGGCTCTGCAGTATCTTCTTCGATATCAAAATCTAGTTTTACTGCAAAACGAATTGCACGCAGCATGCGTACCGGATCTTCACGATAGCGAGTCTTGGGATCGCCAATAAGTCGAACCAAGCGATCTTCTAAATCTTCGACGCCACCTGCGTAATCGTGAATGCTGTAATCGGCAATGTTGTAATACATTGCATTGATAGTGAAATCACGACGCTCTGCGTCTTCATCTTTGGTGCCGTATACGTTATCACGTAATAACATACCCTGATCGGATTGTACGGATAACTGAGTATTTTGCTCTTGATGGTGTCCACGGAAGGTCGCCACTTCTATAATATCGCGACCGAACATGATGTGGGCAAGACGAAAGCGGCGACCGATTAAGCGACAGTTACGAAATAACTGACGAATTTGTTCTGGAGTCGCATTTGTCGCTACATCAAAATCTTTTGGTGTACCGCCGAGCATTAAATCACGAACACCGCCTCCAACAAGGTAGGCTTCGTACCCAGCACCATGTAAGCGATACAACACTTTTAGCGCATTTTCACTGATCAACTGGCGAGAAACAGAGTGCTCTTGGCGCGTGATAATGTTCAAAGCTAAGTTTGGGTATACGCGGTGTCCGCGTTGTTGTAAATCGTTGTTATTCATGTGCATCTGACAATGATTGGTGTTACCCATTTCGTTCGTGAACTTCACGTGACACGAGGGGGAACAGGACGAATTTGCGGCTAATAATAGCCTAGACGGTGCCATTTGAGAATCATGCGATGATCTTGATCTCTGATGGTAACTGTTGTAGGCACCACGTTCTACATCCCCAGTCGATCATGTTTTCTACGGTTAAATCTGAAAAATCTTCAGGTAAATCAAAACCTAAAAACTTCATGGCCCGTTGTAGATCCTGTTTAGGATGGTCATCACTTATTGCTGTCGCATGATTCTGTTTGGAAAACTTATTCCCATGTTCATCGACAGCCAAAGGTAGATGTAAGTAGCTAATCGGTGTCTGATGAAGTGTATGATAGAGACTGATTTGACGACCCGTTGGTTCTATCAAATCTGCGCCGCGTACTACTTCTGTGACACCTTGAGTAATATCGTCAATCACTACCGCTAAGTTATAAGCAAACAAGCCATCACGTCGTTTGATAATGAAATCTTCATGCGCGAGTGCTTTAGGGATGTGAATTTCCCCTTGTCTTAAATCGATAAATGACTCAACCGGGTTATCCATACGCAGTCGCACAGAACAATGATCACTGTGAGTTAAACGCTTATTTCTGCAGGTTCCTAAATAATATCCTCCAGACGCCTTAATTTGTTTGCGTGTACATTCGCAAAAATAGGCTTGCCCTTCTTCTAACCAAGTATCAATTTGTTGCTGGTATAAGTGATGCCGTTGGCTTTGATATACCACTTCACCATCCCAATGCAGCTGATAACGTTCAAGCGTTCGAAGAATTTTATCCGCTGCCCCAGGCATTTCTCTTGGTGGGTCGAGGTCTTCAATTCTTACCAGCCATTTTCCTTGCTGTGAACGTGCTTGGAAGTAGCTACCCAGTGCTGCTACCAAAGAGCCAAAGTGTAATAGCCCTGATGGAGAGGGAGCAAAGCGACCAATATAACTCATGTTTGTAACTTACACCTTTATAATGACGCGCCATTGTAGCGAAATGAAGACCATGATGCAGCTATAAAACCCATTGACCTGATAGCTTGGGGAATGTATCTATCGCGATATACAGAGAAGAGAAATCTTTGAGGGTGCAGAGAGCCTGGCTTCTGCCCTGATGGGAGAAGCTAAGAGGACATTACTAAAGTTTTGCTTGGCACCACCGCTTTAGTAATAAAAAAGGGAGCATTACGCTCCCTTTTCAATTGGATTTTATCCTAGCATTTGCTTTTCTTTCATCTCAGCTAGCGTTTTACAGTCGATACATAAATCAGCTGTAGGGCGAGCTTCTAAGCGACGAACACCAATCTCGACGCCACATGATTCACAGTACCCGAAATCTTCATCCTTGATCTTATCGAGTGTTTTCTCAATTTTTTTGATCAGGCGACGCTCACGGTCACGGTTACGCAGTTCTAAGCTAAACTCTTCTTCCTGTGACGCACGGTCAACAGGATCGGGGAAGTTTGACGCTTCGTCTTGCATGTGGTGAACGGTACGGTTTACTTCGGCCCTGAGCTGGTCACGCCATGCTTCAAGAATTTTAGTAAAATGTTCAACTTGGCCAGGTGACATGTACTCTTCACCCGGTTTTTCTTGATATGGTTCAACACCAGCAATGGCTAGGATGCCTAGCGTTTTCTTTTTGGACTCAAGCATACAGCATCTCCTACTAACACCTAGTCAACTGCGATAGCAGTTAAATTAAGGCGGGTATCTATAGCAAAAAGAAGACAGAGTGGCAATCATTCATTAGCAAACTTATCGTCAATGTGAAGATATCAACAGTTTTTTGCTGTATGAGGGACGAATTCGACACGAGACTCTAGTTGAATCTCATTTTCAGAAAACGCTGCCTTGTAGCATAGTACTTCTACTCCAGCTTCTTGCGCCATTGTTAACAATCGCGAATATTCCGCGTCTATATGGAGAGCAGGAGAGACTTTTTCAATCCCTGAATGCAAAACAACGTATAAAAGTACGGCCCTGCTCTCATTTTTAACCATCTCAGTCAGTTCTCTAAGGTGTTTTTGTCCGCGAAGCGTTTTAGCATCGGGAAAGAAGCCTTGTCCTCTTAACTCCGAATTTTCTTCTACTGCCAACACATTATCGTCTAGCAGAGTAACACTTTTTACTTCGATGTAACATTTTGGTTCAGTTTGAGAGGTCAGTAGTATATCTATCCGACTATTTTCAATCCCGTACTTCACCTCAGTGTGGAGCTGATCATAGTTTTGTAGTTCTAGAATAGTTCCATTTTCAATAGCTTCCACTGCTAATTGATTTGCACGAGAGGTATTGATGCCAATTTTATCGCCTTGGGCGGTTTGGGTTATTTCCCAACTATGTGGATATTTTCGTTTTGGATTGTCTGAGGTGGAGTACCAAATCGTCGAACCTGGCTCCGCACAGCCAGTCATTGCGCCGGTATTGGCGCAATGAAGCGTAAACTGCTCGCCACTTTCCGTTTCAACATCCGCCAAAAATCGTTTATAGCGTTTGATTAATTTGGCTTTTTTTAATGGTGGAATAAATTTCATTTCAGTAGCCTGATACGGATATATGGGATGACATATCCCCCGCTTATTTTGCGAAAGTTTGGGTATATACTGTTTTTCTGTACAATAGTCTGGTCATTTAAGCATAAGGAGCGTGACTTGTCACAATTGCCTATCGCCGATGTATTACCGTTGTTAATTGAACAGATAACACATCGTCCTCAAGTCATTTTAAAAGCGGAGCCTGGCGCAGGTAAATCCACTTATTTTCCATTGCAATTACTTTTATCGGGTTGTATTTCTGGAAGAATTATCATGTTGGAGCCAAGACGTTTGGCGGCCAGAAATATTGCTGCTTATTTAGCAAAGCAACTCAATGAACCTGTCGGGCAACGTGTTGGTTTTCGAGTCCGTGGTGAAACAAAGGTATCATCTGCGACTCAGCTTGAAATTGTGACAGAAGGCATCATGACACGCATCATTCAGAATGACCCTGAGCTTGATGGCGTGGACATGGTCATTTTTGATGAATTTCACGAGCGAAGTATTCATGCAGATACTGCGTTAGCGTTGAGTCTTGAAGCTCAATCGGTATTAAGAGACGATCTAAAAATCGTTGTCATGTCTGCAACGTTAGATCAACAGTCATTAGGTCGGTTGCTCCCTGAGTCAGCTTATGTGGAATCATCAGGACGGCAATATCCAGTCGAACTGCGTTATAACCCTATCAAGCAGGGGGAGCGTTTAGCGCCAGCTATGGTCAAGTTGATTCGCTCTCTGCTCAATTCTGAGCAAGGGTCGCTATTGGCCTTTTTGCCCGGGGTTAGTGCGATTAAGCAGGTAGAAGAGCAACTGTTAGGAACATTAGATGATGTTGTCGATGTATGTCCTCTTTATGGGCAGCTCGATTTCAAGCAACAGCAAAAAGCGATTTCACCGGCTAAAGATGGTCGGCGAAAAGTGGTATTGGCGACCAATATTGCAGAGACCTCATTAACTATAGAAGGCATTCGTTTAGTCGTTGATTCCGGCTTAGAACGTACCGCCAGTTTTGATTTAAAAACAGGCATTACCCGCCTTCAAGAAACTAAGATAGCTCAATCTTCTGCACAACAAAGAGCAGGGCGGGCTGGACGTTTGGAACCCGGCCTGTGTGTTAGGCTCTACAGTGAAAGTCAGTATCAGCAGCAACCGAAAGTTCCCACGCCTGAAATTTTGCAAAGTGATTTGGCTCCGTTAGCGATGGAATTAGCTGCATGGGGAACAACGGATGAAACCAGTTTATCTTGGCTAGATACGCCACCTAAAGCGTCGTTACAGCAGGGAAGAGAGTTACTTCAGCAATTATGCTTGATGCGTTCAGATTATCAATTAACGGCTATGGGGCAAGATGCTCATCAACTCGGTTTGCCTCCGCGCACTGCGGCGATGCTGCTGCAGGTTCAAGATGATCCCCTGTATTTCTCTGCCGCTGTGGCTGCGGCTGTCTTATTAGAAGAGCCGGAAAAAAATAGTCTTGATATCAGCCATAGTTTGTATCGCTGGCAGGAAAAACGCCATCCTAAATCATCATGGTTGTATAAACGGGCCCAACAATTGTGTTTTGCCTGTGATAACGAATTTAACCTTGCAACGGTGACGGCTAGTCAACTCTCGCTGGTAGTGGCGATGGCTTATCCTGATCGCATTGCTCAGTTACGCGATAATTCATTAGGCCAATTCCGTTTAAGTAACGGCCACGGTGCGTGGATTCATGAAAGTGAGCCATTAGCTAATGAGCACTATTTAGTGGTGACTGAGTTAATGCGTCATCAACAGCAGGCTAGTCAAATTTTTTCAGCAATAGCACTGGATATTCAACAGCTAGAAAATACCTTTGGCGCTTTATTTAAAACTAGTGAAGTGGTTGATTGGGATGATAAATCAGGCAGACTTACCGCTGAGAAACAGACCAAAATGGGTCAACTCGTCATTCAGCGCATTGCGCTCCCTGAGCCCAGTAAGGAAAAAATGACGCAAGCTTTGCTCAATTATGTCTCACGCAAAGGATTAGGCGTATTAAATTGGACACAGGATACCTTGGCATGGTTAGAGCGAGTGAGGTGTGGTATTGAGTGGTTACCACACGAGGGATGGCCTGCGATGGATGATGATAGCCTACGCTCTAGCGTCGACGACTGGTTAGCGCCTTATTTACTGGGGTGTACTTCAGCCAAGCAATTGCACAAAGTATCGGTTCTAGAAGCGTTAAGTGCTCGCTTAGGTTGGCCTCTTAATCAAAAGATTGATGAATGGCTGCCTACTCATCATCAAATGCCGACAGGAACAAAGAAAAAGATTCGCTATCAGCAAGGCATGTCACCCGTACTTTCAGTTCGAATGCAGGAAGTTTTTGGTGAAAAACAATCACCAGTGATTGCTCAAGGAACACAAACTGTTGTAATGGAATTACTGTCTCCGGCGCAAAGACCTTTGCAAGTCACGCAAGATCTCGCGGGATTTTGGCATGGTGCATATCGCGAAGTGCAAAAGGAGATGAAAGGACGTTATCCCAAACATGTTTGGCCTGATGATCCGGCGAATCACGTAGCGACAACGAAAACAAAACGACAATTGAATTCATGACTAAAAAAACAACACCGAAAAACAGCAAAAAGCAGTCAAAAGACAAAGCTGCCAGCCACAAGCAACCGGTAAAAAAAGGAATATGGCGTAAGTTATGGAGCATCGGGTGGAAACTTTCGATTGCCGTAGCAGCGGTGCTTTTGTTTGTTGGTATTTATCTAAACAGTGTCATCAAGCAGAGATTTGACGGACAACTTTTTCAGTTACCTACGGTGGTATATGCTCGTATCTTGCAACTGGAACCCGGTATGGACATCAGTTTGGAAGAGGTCCGCAATGAACTGGATGTATTGAAATACCGTAAGGTTCGTCAACCACACTATCCAGGAGAATATTCCGCTTCTTCTAGCCGTATTGAATTAATTCGTCGTCCCTTTGAATTTGCTGATGGCCCCGAGCCTGATCGCCACGTGATGCTAACGTTTGATGATGGTGGTTTAACCCATATTCAATCACTAGAAAAACGTGGGGAACTTGGTTATTTGCGTCTTGACCCTAAGATGCTTGGTATGTTGGAGAAAAATACTCCGGAAACACGTTTATTCCTGCGCCGGGATCAGTTCCCAGAAATTATGGTCGATGCTCTACTGACCACAGAAGACCGCCATTTTTATCAGCACGATGGTATTGCACCATTAGCAATCTTGCGTGCAATGCTAGTTAACTTACGTGCAGGCCATACAGTGCAGGGTGGCAGTACCTTAACCCAGCAATTGGCTAAGAATATATTCTTATCTAATAATCGGACCATCTGGCGTAAATTGCGTGAAGCCTATATGGCTTTGATCATTGATTATCGTTATAGCAAAGATCGCATTTTGCAGGCGTATATGAATGAAGTGTATATGGGGCAAAATGGCAGTGAAGCAGTACATGGTTTTGGGTTAGCCTCGCGACTCTATTTTGGGCAACCTCTGCAGGAGCTGCGTATTGATCAAATCGCTCTTTTGGTCGGGATGGTGAAAGGTCCCTCTTATTATAATCCTGTTCGTTATCCTGAACGTGCGCGAGAACGACGTAATCTAGTACTCAAGCTTATGATGGAAAGAGATATTCTTACCGCTAAGCAATATGAAGAAACCGTTTCTCGTCCACTGGATGTACAGAAACATCCGCATATTGCTAGCCGTCAGCCTGCCTACTTCCAGCAGTTGTCGATTGAATTGCATGATAAGGTGGGGGATGCCTTTAAATCTGAAACAGGCTTACGTGTATTTACTTCCTTAGACCCTGTTTCACAGGTGGATTTGGAAAGAGCAATAAAGCATAAGGTTCCTCAGTTAACTCGTCATGGTGGCAAAGAATTAGAGGCCGCTGCTGTTGCCGTTGATCGTAATACCGGCGAAATTCGCGCTATGGTTGGCGGAAAACGGGTAGGTTATGACGGGTTTAACCGAGCGTTAAATGCGAGCCGGCAAATTGGCTCTTTGGCAAAGGGGGCTGTGTATTTAACCGCGTTAGCTCAACCTGATAAATTCAGCTTAGCGACAACATTGCATGATAAACCGTTGACGTTGAAAGGTAATGAAGGCAGCGTATGGTCGCCACGTAACTTTGATCGTCGTTATCGCGGTGATGTGCCTCTTTATTTAGCGTTAGCGAAGTCATTGAATGTACCAACAGTCGAACTGGGTATGTCTCTCGGTATCGAAAATGTTGTGGATACCTTAGTGAAATTAGGTGTACCTCACCATGAGATTCGTCCAGTGCCAAGTATGTTCCTAGGCTCATTTACGTTAACACCAATGGAAGTAGCCCAGATGTACCAGACCATTACTAACTCAGGGCGAAAAGCACCACTATCGGCATTGCGTTCTGTATTGGATTTGAAAGGCAATGTTCTGTATCAATCTATCCCTAAAGTTTCACAGGCGGTACCACAACAGGCTGCATGGTTAACGACGTACGCGATGAAACGAGGCGTGCTGGAAGGAACTGGCCGCTATTTACAGAATCATTTTTCTTGGGCTGCGTTAGCTGGAAAAACGGGCACCAGTAGTGATACTCGAGACAGTTGGTTTGTCGGCGTTGATGGTCGCGAGGTGACAACCATTTGGGTTGGACGAGATGACAATAAGCCCACTTATTTAACTGGTGCAAGCGGTGCTTTACGAATTTATGCGGATTATCTCGATCGTCGTATCCCGCAGAAATTAGTCTTGCCTTGGCCAAATGAAATCAGCACGATAGGGTTTGATAAAACCTCTGATGGTGATTTACGTGTCGATTGTGCCAGTGAACTGAAATTACCGGTTTGGGATGATAAAGGTCAATGGAAAGAGCAGTGCCAGCAAGGTTCCTCTAATTGGCTTAAGCGTTTATTTCAGTGGTAATTTTTAATATTGTTTGAGGTATGACTGACTACAGTCATACCTCAACGGGTAATATCCCACCTTATATTCTAATTATTCTAAGGATTTTCAGTGAAGTTGTTGAACCGCTATGTGTTGGCTGCAATGTGTTTATTACCCGCTTTTTCAGTTTGGTCAGCCGATCTAGCAGCTACTGACCATGTTCAGCATAGTTCGCGCCCTAAAATTGCTTTGGTATTAGCGGGGGGAGGAGCAAAAGGTGCAGCGCATATTGGGGTACTGAAAGCCTTAGAAGAATTACATGTACCGGTTGATATTGTCACCGGCACAAGCATGGGCGCTTATGTCGCAGGCCTCTATGCGATAGGTATGGATGCTGATCAAATTGAAACTATGGTTAATTCGATTGATTGGAACGAAGGTTATCGCGATCGTGTTGACCGAAGTGAACGTCGGGTTAGGGACAAAGAACATGAAGACCGTTATCAACTGTATACAGATTTAGGTATTCGCTGGGGAGAGATCCGTGCTCCGAAAGGCGTAGTGCAGGGACAAAACATGCTGAAAATTTTGCGCCAAAGCACCCATAATTTATTGCCGTTTAAATCCTTTGATAATTTAGTGATTCCGTATCGTGCGGTTGCTACTGACATAACCAAATTGCAGCCAGTGGTGCTTGATCATGGTTATTTGGTTGATGCGATGATGGCAAGTATGTCTGTACCTGGTGCATTGCCGCCCTATGAACTCGATGGTCATTGGTTAGTTGACGGTGGGGTCACTAACAATATGCCGGTCGATGTTGCTCGTAAAATGGGCGCAGATAAGGTCATTGCTGTTGATATCAGTACTGACTATAAAGATTCTGAAGATTTTACCAATTTTTTCTCCATCGCTGACCAGCTATCTAATTATTTGGTTCGCAGCTCGACTCAAAAACAAGCCGACACACTGACCGATGTAGATGTGTTGTTGCATCCAGATGTCGGCATGATGGAAACAACAGAATTCAATAAAATGCCGCAAGCCTTTAAAAAAGGGTATCAGGCGGTCATGGCTAACAAAGAAAAATTTAAGTCTTTTGAGTTATCCCCTAAAGCTTATCAGGCTTATGTGGCGGAGAAAATGAAACGACGAAAGCTCCTGAAACGCGGCAGTGACATGAAGGTAGATAAAGTCGTTATCAATAATATGTCTCACTATAGTAATGAACTTCTAGAAAACCGGTTAGACCTAAAATCAGGTAAAGTTATTCCGCAAGATCAAGTTGAGCAGAGCGTTGAAAGCTTATATGCACTCGATCGTTTTGAACAAGTCAGTTACGAATATGATGACAGTAATGATGAAAATGATTTGATTGTTAATGTTAAAGAGAAATCTTGGGGGCCTAATTACGCCAACTTTCGTTTCTTTTTAGAAGATGACTTTAATAGTGATAGTCAATATTCAATCGGTATGTCGACTAACTTCACCGATATTAATAAACAAGGCGCAGAGTTGACGCTGAATTTTAATATGGGAACCGACAAACTCATTGAGGCAGAATTTTACTCGCCGCTTTTTTCTGGACAGAAGACTTTCTTTACCTCATCTGTACGCTATAGCATTGATAAACGAAGTGTACCTTTAACGGGGTTTGACGATACCTCCTTGCAAGCGACCGAAAACTACTATGCCTTAGAATACACGGAGTGGCGTGGTGAGGTTGCTTTCGGTTATCAACGCAATTTATGGCAGGAAGCTCAGATTGGTGGGCGATTGATTCAAGGAAACGCGGAGTATTCCACTTTACCTTCTTATGGGCATGCTAATTTTAAACGTGCGGGCATATTTTTAAACTACCGGATTGATACTTTAGATAATTATGCACTTCCAACCGACGGTATTTACTTTAATTTAGAATACTTATTCTCACATGATGAGATTTACGATGGGGATCAGCGTCTAATTTCAGATAGTATTGATACGGTCAACGAATTGTCGACTAAACTGATCTTAGCTCATAGCTTTGATCGGCATACGTTAGTTGGCCATATCGATTACGGGCAAGTGAAGAGTAAAAACACTTCAACCCCGATTGACCCTAAAACCATAGGTGGTTTTTTGAACCTGTCGGGTATTCCGCGTAATAGCCTGATTGGGCAGAATAAAGCGTTTGCTAGTTTAGTCTATCGTTATCGTTGGTTTGATAATGACTTTGGCCTGTTCACGTCGCCCGTCTATCTGGGCGCTTCGTTAGAATATGGTGGAGTTTGGTCAGACCCAGATGAAGATGTGAGTTCAGCGCCTCTGTATGCAGCCGGCTCGCTGTTTACTGGTGTTGACTCGCCCATTGGACCGATAATGTTCGGATATGGACGTACAGAGCAAGATTATAGCTCAGTCTACTTAATCATTGGTTCAAGCTTTGAGTAGCGATCCAAGTCTAAAATCCACATGTATTATGCATGTTTAGGCGTAACTTGATATGTTGATCAATGTGAGTAGATTTTAAAATATAGTTAGTTTTGCTAGTCTGTCGACCAAAGTTTAGCCTCTCTAGAGTGCTGTTTTTCTGCAAAAATGGATGAAGAACACGCTCAATCTGATAGGGAGTCTAAGTTTCCAAGGATGTCCACTCTCTATTCAAAAATAACCAGAGTGGACCGCAATGAGAGGAATATGTCGTGCTTGAAGCCTACCGTAAACACGTCGCAGAGCGTGCCGCTGAAGGAGTTGTGTCAAAACCTTTAGATGCAGAACAAGTTGCAGGACTTGTTGAATTGCTGAAAAACCCTCCCAGAGGTGAAGAAGCGTTTATTGTTGATTTACTTGAAAATCGCATTCCACCAGGTGTTGATGAAGCGGCCTATGTAAAAGCAGGATTTCTTGCTGCTGTGACAAAAGGTGAAGTGACTTCGCCTTTGATTAGTCCAGAAAAAGCGGCGCAGCTGCTTGGAACAATGCAAGGTGGTTATAATATTGCCCCACTCGTCGATTTATTAGATAACGATAAATTGGCTCCCATCGCAGTAAAAGCGTTATCGCACACTCTGCTTATGTTCGATGCTTTCTTCGATGTTGAAGAAAAAGCAAAAGCAGGCAACTCTGCGGCTAAAACGGTCATGCAGTCTTGGGCTGATGCCGAATGGTTTTTAGAAAAACCAAAACTGGCCGATAAAGTGACTCTTACCGTTTTTAAAGTGACTGGTGAAACGAACACCGATGACTTATCTCCAGCACCTGACGCTTGGTCTCGTCCCGACATTCCTCTTCATGCCCTCGCGATGTTAAAAAATGAGCGTGAAGGTATTAATCCTGATGATCCTGGCAATATTGGCCCGATTAAACAGATCGAAGCTCTTAAAGCAAAAGGTCATCAACTCGCTTATGTGGGTGATGTCGTTGGTACGGGGTCATCACGTAAATCAGCGACTAACTCTGTGTTGTGGTTTATGGGCGAAGATATTCCTTATGTCCCTAATAAACGCGCTGGTGGCTATGTCCTTGGTGGAAAAATTGCACCCATCTTTTTCAACACCATGGAAGATGCGGGAGCCTTGCCCGTTGAGCTTGATGTTTCCAAATTAAATATGGGTGATGTCATTGATGTTTATCCATATGAAGGAAAGGTATGTAACCATGAAACGGGTGATGTACTTTCTACGTTTAAATTAAAAACTGACGTTATTCTTGATGAAGTACGTGCGGGTGGTCGAATTCCTTTGATCATTGGTCGTGGTTTGACTGATCGTGCACGAGAATCATTAGGTTTAGAACCTTCTACCGTATTCACTCGTCCTGTCCCTGTTTCTGATAACGGGAAAGGTTTCAGTTTGGCTCAAAAAATGGTGGGTAAAGCCTGTGGTGTTGAAGGTATCCGCCCGGGAACTTACTGCGAACCGAAAATGACCACAGTTGGCTCACAAGATACCACAGGGCCAATGACTCGTGACGAGTTGAAAGATTTAGCGTGTTTAGGTTTCTCTGCTGATTTGGTGATGCAGTCTTTCTGTCATACGTCGGCTTATCCAAAACCGGTTGATGTTGAAACCCACCATACTTTGCCCGATTTTATTATGAACCGAGGTGGGGTATCGCTACGCCCTGGTGACGGTATTATCCACTCGTGGCTCAACCGTATGTTACTCCCAGATACGGTGGGTACTGGTGGTGACTCACATACGCGTTTCCCATTAGGGATTTCTTTCCCTGCTGGCTCAGGCCTTGTTGCGTTTGCCGCTGCAACCGGTGTAATGCCTTTAGATATGCCTGAGTCTGTATTAGTCCGTTTTAAAGGTAAAATGCAGCCAGGAATTACCTTGCGCGATCTTGTGCATGCAATTCCTTATTACGGGATTAAAAATGGCCTTTTGACTGTTGAAAAAGCAGGCAAAATTAATGAGTTCTCTGGTCGTGTCGTTGAGATTGAAGGCCTAGAACATCTAACAGTAGAGCAAGCATTTGAATTATCCGATGCTTCAGCTGAACGTTCAGCGGCCGGTTGTACGGTGAAATTGTCTAAAAAATCCATCTCTGAGTATCTAAACTCTAATATCACTATGTTGAAGTGGATGATCTCAGAAGGGTATGGCGATCGTCGTACCATTGAACGACGAGTTAAGGCGATGCAAGATTGGTTAGATAACCCAAGCTTGATGGAAGCCGATGAAAATGCTGATTACGCTCATGTTCTTGAAATCGATATGAACGAAATTAAAGAGCCTATCCTATGTGCACCGAACGATCCTGATGATGCTCGCACATTGTCTGATGTTGCAGGTACAGGCATTGATGAAGTGTTCATTGGTTCTTGTATGACAAACATTGGTCATTTCCGTGCTGCTGGCAAACTATTGGATAAATTCAAAGGTCAGTTAACCACTCGTTTATGGGTTGCTCCGCCAACTAAAATGGATAAAGACCAACTGATTGAAGAAGGTTATTACGGTATCTTTGGTCGTGCTGGGGTTCGTATTGAAACTCCAGGATGTTCGTTATGCATGGGTAACCAAGCCCGTGTTGCGGATAAATCAACGGTAATGTCGACATCAACGCGTAACTTCCCGAACCGTTTAGGTAATGGGGCCAATGTATTCTTGGCATCAGCAGAACTTTCTGCTGTTGGCGCTATTTTGGGGCGTATCCCAACGGCACAAGAATATATGGAATATGCGAAACAGATAGATGCAACCGCCGCTGATACTTATCGATATCTCAACTTCCATCTAATGGGACAATATACCGATAAAGCCGATACTGTTATTTTCCAAGCATCTGCCTAATAGAGCGTTATCTTCAAACGAGTAAAGAGGTCGCATTGAGCGGCCTCTTTTTGTAGGAGCATAATGTGTATGGCTGAGTGAATGACACTGCATCTTGCTGCCTTTTCGGTATATACTCTCCGCGATTTATTACTAATAACAGCAATTATGGAATTCGAATTTACAAAAAATACCTTACTCGGCGAGTACCAAGTTAAATGTTCAATGGAACATCAAATAGTCGGAAGGTGGCTTCAAGAGGAGATCGGTCGCGATTGCACAAAGATCGATCATATTTTTCAGTTGATCGAACAAGCGCACCAATATCCAGCAAATGAGCTTAAATGGTCTGGAAAAGAGATTTCCTTACTGCTGTGTGACTCTGAAGTCACTGTGCAGGAAAATACCATGATGGCTGGCTTTGAAGAAGATATTGATAGCGAGTTTTCACTTTATGAAAGTGAAAGTAGCGCACAATGTGGTTTGGAAGATTTTGAGTCCCTTCTCGAACAGTGGAAAACGTTCATTGCTCGATATTAAATCACGCTGTCCAAGATGATGCACTCAGATGGTGAGTGGTCGGTATAGCGCTTTATTATAGGGAAAAAGCTGCACCTTAGTGGTGCGGCTTTTTTGTTTTTTAGGCTATTTCCTTTTTAAATTTTATATATATCAATGACTTAAAAAGTTGGCACGCACCTTGGATTAGAAAGTCTGAAAGTGGATGACAGAATTTTGGATTTTGGAGAGGACGCGATGAAACTGATTAATGCAATCATTAAACCATTTAAACTTGACGATGTTCGCGAAGCACTTGCTGATGTGGGCATTGAAGGTATGACTGTTTCTGAAGTGAAAGGCTTCGGTCGTCAAAAAGGTCATACAGAACTTTACCGCGGTGCGGAGTACCAAGTGGACTTCTTACCTAAGGTAAAAATAGAAATCGCTACTCAAGCTGAAAACGTAGATCGAGTAGTTGAAGCGATAATTAAAGCCGCACATACCGGTAAAATCGGTGACGGCAAAATTTTTGTTTATGATTTGAGCCACGCAGTTCGTATTCGCACAGGCGAGACGGACACGGAAGCCCTTTAATAGTTATTTTCTAGGACGGAGAAGCTTATATGGAACTGTCGGTTACAGTAACAGAATTACGTTACGCATTAGACACTTTCTTTTTCTTGATTTCTGGCGCATTAGTGATGTGGATGGCAGCAGGTTTTGCAATGCTTGAAGCTGGTCTAGTTCGTTCTAAAAACACCACAGAAATCTTAACTAAAAACTTTGTACTTTATGCGATAGCGTGCACCATGTACTTGTTTGTTGGTTACAACATCATGTACGTTGATAATACTAGCGGTGGTTGGTGGCCATCATTCGGTTCATTAATTGGGACTCAAGCTGACGGTGCTGATCACTCATTGGAATCTGATTTCTTCTTCCAAGTTGTGTTCGTTGCGACTTCTATGTCAGTAGTTTCTGGTGCAGTTGCTGAACGTATGAAACTTTGGTCATTCCTCATTTTCTCAGTTATTTTGACCGCATTTATTTACCCACTAGAAGGCTACTGGACTTGGGGCGGTGGTTTCCTTTCAGAAGCTGGTTTTAGTGACTTTGCTGGTTCTGGTATTGTGCACATGGCAGGTGCTGCCGCAGCATTAGCTGGTGTGATTTTACTGGGTGCTCGTAAAGGTAAATTCGGTAAAAACGGTGAAGTTTACCCAATTCCTGGTTCAAACATGCCATTAGCAACATTAGGTACCTTTATCCTATGGTTTGGCTGGTTTGGTTTTAATGGTGGTTCTCAACTTGCTCTTTCTAACTTTGAGAATGCCACTGCTGTTGGTCAAATCTTCCTAAATACCAATGCGGCTGCGGCGGCTGGTGCAATTGCTGCAATGCTTGTATGTAAGACTACTTGGGGTAAAGCTGACCTAACTATGATTCTTAACGGTGCGTTAGCTGGTCTAGTTGCAATCACTGCGGATCCTCTATCACCATCACCATTGATGTCTGTTGCGATTGGTGTGGTTGCTGGTGTTCTTGTTGTGTTTAGCATCATCACTTTAGATAAACTAAAAATTGATGATCCAGTGGGTGCGATTTCAGTACACGGTGTATGTGGTCTACTAGGTCTTCTTGCGGTACCACTAAGTAATGCTGATGCTTCATTTGGTTCGCAAATCCTAGGTGCTGTTGTTATCTTTGCTTGGGTATTTATTGCTAGCTTGGTAGTTTGGGGCATCCTAAAAGCAACAATGGGTATCCGCGTTTCTGAAGAAGAAGAGATGGAAGGTATGGATATTCACGACTGTGGTGTCGATGCTTACCCAGAGTTTGTTACTGTTAAGTAATATAAGCTTCTACAATAAAAAACCTGCCATGTTGGCAGGTTTTTTTTATGTCTATTCGTTGTTACCAGAAAGTAAGGTAATGTTTAACCTTACTTTTTCTTCGCATGATAGATAGTGAATTTATTGGTTTTAGCTGGCATTTCACAATGCCCAAAGCTCTGTTCGATAATTGGTGGGTACTTTAAGAAACTATTAGCAACAACAAAGAGTTCTCCTCGGTCTGTTAATACAGATGGAGCTTGTGCCAGCAGCGTTTCAGTTGCACGATAACTGGTATCTAACCCAGAATGAAATGGAGGGTTTGTCACTAGGTAGCGATAATCTTGTTCGGTATCGGAGTAAACATCTGATGCAAAAACATGGCCTTGCAAATGATTAACCTTCAGGGTTTCTTGGGATGAACGAATGGCTAAGGCACTAATATCGCATTGGTGTAATTCAATATTAGGATTTAAGGTCGCCATGACCGTGCCAATGACTCCTGCACCACATCCAAAATCCAGTACTTTACCGCTCAGAGTTGGGAGCGTATCGAGTAATAGGCGACTGCCAATATCAAATTCGCCATGACTAAATACGCCGGGCAAACTACGAATGGTGATCTCATGTTCTTGATAGCTAACTTGATAAGATTTAAACCAATCATCTAATGAAAATGCGGGTATTTCCTGAGTACACTGGCCCCAGTAAAACGAGCAGCGGCGGGCAGAATCATACTTATTCACGATGCCATAGGGTTGAAACATCTTCTCAATACTTTTGACCCCAGAACGATTTTCACCTACGACAACAATTTCAGTATTAACACCTAATTTGGCAAATAACATAGCCAATAAGTATTGTGCCTCTTGTTTGGCTTTGGGCCAATACAGAAGAACTAAATCAGCAGGTGTGTCTTGGGTGAGTTCAGCACCAAAAAAACTAGTAATAGATTTATGGCCCAACCATTGGCGATGATAGCCATAATTGGTCGTAAAAATCTGTACGGATTCACAATGTTTTTCTAGTTCAGCAGGGAAGCGATCTTCAGCTTCACCGGCGACTAAAACATGTTTACCTGCGAAATATTCAATCTGGCGCTGAGCAATTTGGCTTGGTGCTGTGTATTGAGACATGGTGATTCCAGTGTTATTCAGAAGTGGCCGATTTTCGCATAAAGCAATCAACGCTTGAAGCGTTGATTGAAAAGAAAAGGGCGCATCATGCGCCCTTCAAAATAGATTAGTTTTTGTCTTGCCAGCTAAGAAATGATCGAAACTCTTCATCGTACATATTGAACAGAACAACCGTGATGGCAAAAATGAGTGGACCATATATTAAACCAATTAAACCAAATAGCTGAATACCACCTAAGAGTGAAAAGAAGATCATCAGAGTATTCATTCCGCCACTTCCTTGCATTAAGAATGGGCGTAATAGGTTGTCGATGGAACCGACAATGGCAATACTCCAAATAGCGAGGAAGATTGCCCAATTAATGTCCCCAGTGACCAAAAGGTAAATGGTTGCTGGCACCCAGACTAACGCGGTCCCGATGACAGGAATAAACGAGGCAAATCCCATGATTGTTCCCCAAAATAGCCCAGGGAAACCTGCAAGCCACATTCCTATACCGCCAGCGAATCCTTGCGCGATAGCAGTAAGGAACGATCCCATGACCGCAGATTTAGATACTTGTTCTATTTCAGTAAGTAAGCGATCTTCTTGGCTACGCGATAGCGGGATGATATGGCGCAAAGAGCCAATAATTTTGTCGTTATCTCGCAAAACAAAAAACAGCACAAATAGCATCAGGAAGAAGTCCATGATGAAATTTGTTGCATCACCTAACACTTTGGCACTGATTCCCACTAATTTAGTACCAAAAGACGTCGAGAAATTGGCTAATTTTTCACTTATTTGTTGCGGTGTTAATGAGTCAAAAGGGAGATAGTGGTTAGCAAAGTTGAATGCTTTATCAACGAGCGGGTGATTGAAGAAAGCTTGAATACCGCCATGTGTTACCCAGTGATACAAGCTTTGCGAAAATTTTGAGCCTTGCTGAACAATGGCTCCAAATACCGTGAGTAAAGGTAATACGACGATAACAGTTAAAATGAAACATGATATCAAGGCCGCGATATTTTGATGTTTCGGGAGTTTTGTCGCGATACGGTTATGAATGGGGAACATTAACATCGAAATGATAAAAGCCATCACGATAGAGTTAATATAAGGTTCAATAAGTAAATAACAAGCAAACGCGGCCGCCAATAGAGCGATAATTAGCAACCAATGGCTGGAGGATATTCTTATTTTTTCTGGCACGATAGGTATCCCAATGGGTTTTCATTCAACGACGTTGATGTAGAGCAGTTATCTATTAAAAATAATGTATATAATGGACATAAATTGATCATGAAGCAATGTGCAAGGAGGGGCTATGGGATGTAGTGACAACAAAAAATGTTGTGAAGGGAAAAACGGACCCAAGCGTCGTATTCCGTGGTTAGGCACAGCCATTGCCATTTTAGCCGTTCTAGTGGTTGTGAATTGGCATTAGAGTTTTTTATTGGTATATAAATAAAATAGGCAGTCAGATGACTGCCTATTTTGCTTTAGCTTTATTTGTAATAATTAGTTATTTGCCATTTGAGCAAACGCGCGGTCAGCTGCTTCAAGAGTGGCATCAATTTCTTCTGCGTTATGTGCTAAAGAGATAAAACCGGCTTCAAAAGCTGAAGGCGCTAAGTAAACCCCGTGATCTAGCATGAGATTAAAGAAGCGTTTGAATTTTTCCACATCACATTTTGCGACATCTTCATAGCAACTAACACTTTCTTGATCGGTAAAGAAGAACCCAAACATCCCGCCTACTTGATGAACAACGAGATCAATCCCGTGCTTGGTAGCAAGAGATTTAAGGCCATCAGTTAAGGTTTTGGCTTTGTTAGCCAGACGTTTTTCATTGCCTTCTTCTTTGAGTAATGACAAACAGGCACGGCCTGCGGCCATCGCAATTGGGTTTCCGGATAATGTACCTGCTTGATACACAGGCCCTGTTGGAGCGATGTATTGCATGATGTCTTTACGACCACCAAACGCGCCCACTGGCATGCCGCCACCAATAACTTTACCTAAGGTGGTTAAATCAGGCTTGATATTATAATGAGCTTGAGCCCCACCAAGAGCAACTCGGAAACCTGTCATGACTTCATCAAAAATCAGTAACGCGCCTTCTTGATCACAAAGTTCACGTAGTCCTTCGTGGAATCCCTCGATAGGAGGAATACAGTTCATATTACCAGCAACAGGTTCCACGATAATACACGCGATTTCACCTTTGTTTGCTTCAAATAGAGCTTTTACAGATTCCAGATCATTGTAGCGAGCTGTGAGAGTATATTTAGCAAAATCTGCGGGAACACCTGGTGAACTTGGTTGACCAAGGGTCAGTGCGCCAGAGCCTGCTTTAACTAATAGGCCGTCAGAGTGACCATGGTAACAGCCCTCAAATTTGACAATTTTATCGCGTCCAGTAAATCCACGAGCTAGACGAATCGCACTCATGGTTGCTTCTGTACCTGAGTTTACCATCCGTACTTGTTCCATAGAGGGGACTAACTCAGAAACAAGCTCTGCCATTTCAATTTCAAGCGAAGTTGGCGCACCAAAACTTAAGCCTTTTTGGGCTGTGTCGATAACGGCTTCACGAATAGCTGCATGGTTGTGACCCAAAATCATTGGACCCCATGATCCAACATAGTCGATATACGCTTTACCATCAGCATCAAAGATAAATGCACCGTCAGCACGGTCAATAAATAAAGGGGAACCACCAACACCGTTGAAGGCACGAACTGGTGAGTTAACACCACCAGGAATTTTGCTTTGTGCTTGTTGATAAAGATCGGCTGATTTGGTCATGGATATATCCTCTTTTGAATGTCTGGACCAACTTGGCGAGCATTGTACGCTTCTCTGCTATGATGCGAAATGGTTAGACTAAAAATCGATATTTTTAAGGAGATAGTGCCGCTAAAAAACGATATTCGCTGATTATACGATGCGAAAACCTGGTTTGTTATGTGCTAAGGTGAGTATGTGCATTGGCTAAATTTTGATATCACTTTCATCAATGTAATGTTGGTATTTGTTAGCTCTGTCGTGGGAGTTGTCTGAAATCAACGAGCGAAATACTCCTGCTAGGTTACACTGCAAGCTAATAACGGATATCTAATACTTGAACGGTTAAGTCAGGTATTAGATAATGACCCGTTGTAAAAAGAATCATAATCATCGCTGGTTCTCTTCTGAAACGTGAACTGTAATGAAGCGATGACACGAATGGGAGAGGTCGTCGTGAGCGAAATTAATGTACCATTAACCTTCTCTGAATCAGCAGCTAAACGAGTAAAAGTTCTGATTGAAGAAGAAGATAACCCAGCACTAAAATTACGTGTTTATATCACTGGTGGTGGTTGTAGTGGATTCCAGTACGGCTTTACTTTTGATGAAAGTGTTAACGAAGGTGACATGACCATTGAAAAAGAAGGCGTAACTTTGGTTGTTGATCCAATGAGTCTGCAATATTTGATTGGTGGTGAAGTCGATTACACTGAAGGTTTGGAAGGTTCGCGATTCTTTGTGAATAACCCAAATGCTAAAACAACCTGCGGTTGTGGTGCGTCATTTAGCGTTTAGTAACAGTGAATCATTACTCCGGATTTATAAAAAGCAGAACATCGATGATGTTCTGCTTTTTTATTTCCTTTTCGCACCGTCCACGGATTAATTATTGTGAAGGGCTGGTAGCAAATAGTAATTCACTGTATCGCGACAGTTTTGCAAGGCGCAATTTGGCATTAGCAATAAAAGTATCACGTGTTTTACCGGTCAAAGATTTGGAAAGTGGTAAATCAACAGTACGTGGATTTTTATGAATACCGTGAACTAGGAATTCGTAATGCAAATGAGGGCCGGTTACTCGTCCTGTTCCACCTAGCGTGCCAATTGTCTGCCCTTGTTTGACTCTCTGTCCGGTTTTCACCATCCGGCGACTTAAATGCAAATATTTGGTAACGTACGTGTTGCTGTGACGAATGAACACGTAGTTACCATTGAATTGGTTATAGCCCGCTTTTTGTACGATACCATCACCTGCAGCCCATATAGGTGTTCCGACAGGGGCTACATAATCAGTACCTCTGTGAGGACGAACTCGTCCTGTAACGGGATGAAGTCGACGAGGATTGAAATTCGACGATACGCGACGAAAATCCACCGGTGAGCGTAAAAACGCTTTTTTCATTGCTCTACCGTTTTCATCGTAATAATTACCGGATTCATCATCACGGATTGCGGTAAACGTTTTACCTTGGTTGGTGAAGGTGGCTGCAATAATATCTCCTCTTTCCATGACTTCGCCTTCAACGACTTTTTCTTGATACAGTAATTGAAAGTGATCGCCTGAGCGAATATCCAGAGCAAAGTCGATATCCCAGCCAAATATCCCCGCCAATTGCATGATTTGATTTGGTGTTAGCCCTGCTTGAGATGCAGCATTCCAGAAGTTGGAATGGATAGTGGCTTGTGCGTAGTTATATTGAAAGTAGACTTCTTTCGCCTCAATATGAGATTCATATCCACTCGATGTTTTATTAATAACAAACGTTTCATAAGAGTTTAGTTGGCGTCTTAACTGAACAATATCGTTGTCGTCATTCAACCCGAAATAGAGTTGATCTCCCGGGCGAAGGTGAGTGAGCTGATAGTGAATATCTTCATTGCTTGACGTGAGCTGGTAAAGTGAGCGCGCAGAGAGCCCCACTTTTTTAAACAGTAATGCACTACTTTCACCCGGTTGAACGGTTTGCTTCTTCCATTGCAATACCACCATTGGTGGTAATTGTTCCTCTTGTGCTAATAAATCGTAATCCAATGCCACAGGATAATGTTGACCTACTTTTAGTTGGTTTGGTGTTTGGATTAATGTTTCTGGATCGGGAAGTAGCAGGGTGGCGACAACTGTGATGGCTGTAATCATCACTATCAGCAGCTTATGTAACCAAGGTAAACGGGCAAAAATTGTCGTCATAGTCACTCAAGATAAAAAAGGACAAAAGAAAATCACTACTAGTTAGTCTAACTGGTTTCAAAAATAGTCGCTATTCAAGTAATATGTCCAAATATTAAATTTTGCCAAATCTGTGGGAGTAAACGAAGAATGGCGAGTATTGAAGCCGCTTTAGCGGAAATCAAGCGTGGTGTTGAAGAGCTAATTCCGGAAGAAGAGCTTATTGCAAAGCTGAAAGAGAACCGTCCATTACGTATTAAACTGGGTGCGGATCCAACAGCTCCTGACATTCACTTAGGTCATACTGTGATCCTTAATAAGCTCCGTGCGTTTCAAGAACTTGGCCATGAAGTGACTTTCTTGATTGGTGATTTCACCGGTATGGTGGGTGACCCTACAGGTAAAAATACCACGCGTCCTCCATTGACTCGTGAAGATGTATTACGTAACGCGGAAACTTACAAAACTCAGGTTTTTAAAATTCTGGATCCAGAGAAAACAAAAATCCAATTTAACTCTGAATGGCTTTCTGAGCTGGGTGCTGAGGGGATGATTCGTTTATCGGCGAATCAAACAGTAGCTCGAATGCTAGAGCGCGATGACTTCAAAAAGCGTTATTCAAACGGTCAGCCTATTGCGATTCACGAATTTATGTACCCATTGCTACAGGGATATGATTCAGTTGCTATGGAAACCGATGTTGAATTGGGTGGTACTGACCAGAAATTTAACTTGTTGATGGGGCGTGAGCTACAAAAAGCAAACGGTCAAAAACCTCAAGTTGTATTGATGATGCCATTATTGGTTGGTTTAGACGGTGTGAAGAAAATGTCTAAATCAGCACATAACTACATCGGCGTGAGCGATGCGCCAAGTGATATGTTTGGTAAGATTATGTCGATCTCTGATGATCTGATGTGGAGCTACTACGAGCTATTGTCTTTCCGTCCTTTAGAAGAAGTGACTCAATTTAAAGAAGACGTGAAAAATGGCAAAAACCCTCGTGATGTGAAGATCTTACTTGCTAAAGAGATCATCGCTCGTTTCCACACAGAAGCGGATGCAGATGCGGCAGAGCAAGAGTTTATTAACCGATTCCAGAAAGGTGCGATGCCAGATGAAATGCCGGAATTCGAATTCGAATCAGGCATTGCTATTGCTAATCTGTTGAAAGGCGCAGGATTGGTTAATTCGACATCTGATGCCTTGCGTATGATTCGCCAAGGTGCAGCCAAACTCGATGGTGAAAAAATCGAAGATACTAAGTTTGTTCCAGCAGCTGGTACTAATGTGTATCAAGTAGGTAAACGTAAGTTTGCTCGCGTGACCATTAAATAAATAGGCAAGCTCGTTATTGATATACCCAAGTAACCTCAAGATGCTGTTTCAGCGAGAATGTATTCGCTCTTAGGCAAGGCACTGATTTGAAGACATAGTCATTCTACGTTGAAAATCAGTAACACAGCCTAGGAGCGAATAAAACTCGCCCTTTGGGAGCTCATCAACAGGCTACCAAATGGGTAGCAACTTTTGGAGATTAACATGAACAATACCGACCATCCTCCTAGTATGAAGGGAGAAAGATAACCTGCTAACGGTATTGGCACATGGTGTCTTATCTTTGCAGGTAAGGCATATTTCAGTGAAATCCCTTCTATTTTTCTCCTTTCTCCTAGTACATAACAACTAACCATCTATTCAGGGTGAGTCTTTCTTACACCTAAGTTTTTGAATAGTTGCTATTGGTGGTCGTTACCCAATGCCAATCGGGAGATTCGCCATGACGGTAATGAACAATCATTGCATGAATAACGCTAAACCATTTTCTATTGATGAAATTGGGGCGGCGCGTAACGCATTTTTACAATATGAACCAGTTAAACAGGTCGAGTTACTATCGGTGATGCCAACCGATGAAGCAGTGGGTATTTTAAGTCACTGTTCTATTACTCATGTGCAAGATCTGTTGTGTGATTTGGATGCTCAGGGGCATAAAACACTGGCTCATCAATATGCTAAGCAGCTAGGTATGGTGTATGCCGAGCGTAAGCCTATTGGAAGGAGTGACAGTGAGCAAAAAGAAGAGCGGGATGAACTGTCCATTTGGCATCGAGTGAAACAGCGTGTCGGCTGGGTAATACCTGTCGCGCTCGTTGGTGTCGTTTCAGGAATATTTATCTATTGAAATCAACGGGCATCTGTCAAAGATGCCCTGATGATATTTATTTGAGCAGTTGTTGGTAATACTGCTCTTCAATTTGATTTAAAGGGGAGTCTTTTAAAGGCTCCTCTTTGTCGTTTTCGTCGGTAGGAAAATAGTCGGTGACATATTGGACAAAACTGCGTGTCGGCTTACCTTGCTTATTCAATACAAAACCGACCATATTATAGGTACCGTAGAGAGAGCCACTTTTTGCGGCTAACTTGCCTTTAACGCTTGGTACTAACATACTGCGGCGGTATTTGAGAGTGCCAGAGACGCCGGCTACAGGAAGTTTCTCAATCAAATGTAATGACGCATCATGAAGAGCGATATAACGCAACACAGCCTGCATAGTGGCGATATTGACACGGTTATCCCGTGATAACCCTGAGCCGTCCACCATCTGTTCATCTGCAAATGAGATTCCTGTGTGCTGATTAATGATGGTTTGAATTGCTTGAACGCCGTTTCGATAACTACCTGGTTGGGTAAATAGTCGATGACCTAAGGTTTTCGTTAAGGTGTCTGCAATCAAATTGTCAGAACGTTTTAGCATGATTGAAAGCAATTCAGATAAAGGTGCGGACTGATGTTCTGCTAGGATTTGTCGCTTCTTAAATGGAGCTTTGCCAATGTGAATGGTGCCTTTAAGCTCAATACCTAATTGATTGAGGAGTTTATAAACAATACGTTTGGTATAGCGGCTAGTATCTTGAACAGCAAATTTAAGTGGCATTGGGCTAGTGCGAGTGACTAGGCATCCCGATAATTGGTATTGATTGGTTGCTGTTGCGGTTAAATCGAGGTCACAGTGTTGTTGTTGCTGCTCATCTGCGCTAACTGCGACTGCGTTATTAAATACATGAATTGGATATTGTGGAGGTATATGGAGGCGAGTCTTGCCATTTTTTTCCGTGTAAAGCGCTGCAGGGATACAATTGTGATCTAAATTGATCGCACTAGATGGCGCACTGTAACAGACCCCGAGTGAATCCCAAGGCCAGCCTACTGCTTTTTCAAATCCAGTAAATATTGAATTATCTAGCCAGATGTCTCCACGAATGGTTCGAATGCCGGATTGCTTAAGATGAGAAAGCAATTGTTTGAGGTCAATAGTATTCAGCGTAGGATCACCCGAAAAACGAATCACATAGTCTTGCTGGTGTTTGAGTAGCTGAGTGGTAAAGACAAAATGCTCGCCAAGTTCTAATCTAGCTGCGAGAGCTGTGAAGATTTTTTGCGTGCTGGCTGGTGGAAAATAGTCGCCATTGCGCTGGGCAAAAAGTGTTTCACCACTAGTAATATTTTGTACCTGAAACGCGTATCGCGCATGTGGTGTTAACTGGTCGGTGTTGAGTGGTTGTGCAACCACATATTGGCTAATAAAGAGTGAAAAAATCAGTCCACAAAGTGGCAGACAGCGCATATACGATCCATTAAATAAACAAGGGTGTTCTTAGTATACTGACATAAAAAACGCCTGCTAGGGAGCAGGCGTCTTGAGATGATAAACTTTCTGTTAAATTAGAAAGTGTATAGCAGGCCAGCCATTGCTTGGTCTTGAGCGTTGGCATTCTCTGCAACTTCGTTTCCATCCAGTAGGTTCCAACGGTAACCCACGTAGCCATCGAAGCTAGGAGTGAAGTAGTAGTTTGCTTCTACAGAGATAGTGTTAGCAGTGTCATCGGCACGATCACGATCGCCACGGTTGTAAGTTGCGATTAACTTGGTTTTATCGATAGTGTAAGCAGCTGCTAGTTCATAGCCGTCGTAGTTTTCTACACCGTGATCATCGTAGTCGATGTGAGTGTACAGAGCGGCTAAATATAAATCTTCATAAGTAAATGAAGAAGTTACCATAGCCTGCGCGTTTTCATTTTGTACTGCATAACCACCGCCCAGAACAACGCCAGTATCTCCAAACGCGTAAGTTGCTGCTAAAGCGTAACCGTCTTGGTCGTTACCAGTGCGTGAGTCGCCGTCAGTAGAGTCTGAGCCATCAGCAAAACGGTAGCCTGCACTAATACTTAGTGCATCAAAATCTGCATTATAAGCGACGTAGTTGTCAGTACGACTTGCTAGAGAAATAGCATCATCATCTTCAGCTGCGCTATTTACTGACGCTTCTTTACCCCAAGTTGACATAATATCGGTAAAGTTGGTTAGTTTAACTAGAGCACCATCTTGTTTACCGTAGGTGATTTCACCTGCGCTAGTGCCGATACCAGCGTAGATATAACGAGTAGTCCAGTCAGTATCTCCGTCGTCGGCTTCACCAGAATCAGTATTGCTGTTCCATTCTTGTTCGAATTTTGCTAAACCGTAAAGGTCGTCAGTCACTTGTTGATGGCCAACAAAGTTTAGACGAGCGCGAGTCATGTCGTTTGCTTCACTGTCTTGCAATTGGATACGCGCTTCTACACGACCGCCGATGCTTGCTGTAGTGCCATCTGCGTTATAAATTTCTGCTGCGTTAGCGCTAGTCGCTACTGCCGCTGCTGCCACAGCTAGAGCGATGATGGATTTTTTCATCTTTTAATTCCTAATTATTGTCCACATAAACGTTGATTGAGACGTTTGTATCGTCTGATGAATACTCAGATAGGATGATGACGCTGAATACATTTATTGAATGCAAGCCAGTATCCAAGCGCTTCCTTCGAGAAATTCTTAATCCAATTTTCGTATGAGAGTTCCGTGTTAGTTAGTAAAATGATATAAAAACGAATACTGAACACTGTTTTATTATAAAATAAAAAACATCAAGTTATTGTATTAAATTAATTTTTATACTTTTTTTTATGACTATTATCACCTAGTGAAATATTATTTTTTTATATTTTTTGATAGGGTTTTCATAATTTATCAGAGTTTTTAGTGTGCACTTGATCACATGTCATTCAATGTGTATATGGATTCTTAAGATTTGTTGGCTCAAGATGGATTTAGGATGATTTAATCGCCAAGTTTGTTTACACTGGTAGATAAATCATTTCATCAACACTACCTAACCTTTCGGGGCTGGGTAGTTTTGTTTTGTCCAAAGAACGCTTTGGCATAGAGGTAGAATATGGAAAAAGTTCCAATGACCGTACGCGGCGAAAAACTGCTGCGTGACGAACTTGAAAGACTTCTTAAGCTACGTCCACAAATTTCTGCTGCAATTGCAGAAGCTCGTGAACTGGGTGATTTGAAGGAAAATGCCGAATACCATGCGGCGCGTGAAGAACAAGGTATTTGTGAAGCGCAGATTCGAGATATCGAATACAAGCTATCAGTAGCGCAAGTGATTGATGTTACAAAAATAGAAAACAGTGGCAAAGTCATCTTTGGCTCAACAGTGACCGTTGTAGATGTCGATACCGATCAAGAAAAAACGTATCAAATCGTAGGTGACAATGAAGCTGAAGCAAAAGCTGGCCGTATTTCCATTAGCTCACCTATTGCACGTGGCCTAATTGGTAAAGAAGAAGGTGATGAAGTTGTGATTTCGACACCTGGCGGCGATAAAGTATTTGAAATCGATCAGGTTCAGTACATTTAGTTGTTAAGAAATGCAAAAAGGTCGCACTGAGCGACCTTTTTTATTTCCATATAAGCGATACTACTTGCGCGGTAGTTCGATTTTGCGTTGTTCTGATTGACGATACAAAACCAACACCTTACCGATAACCTGGACTTTTTCTGCTCCAGTCTCGCGCACAATAGCGTCAACAATCAGCTGTTTTGTTTCGCGATCTTCTGATACCACTTTCACTTTAATCAGTTCATGGTGGTCCAACGCGATTTCAATTTCGGCTAAAACAGCTTCGGTTAATCCGTTTGCGCCCATGAGCACAACAGGTTTTAGGTTGTGTGCAAGCGCTTTAAGGTGCTGCTTTTGTTTATTGCTTAGGTTCATTACGCGACCAAATTTATTTACTATTAGGGTTGAAAACCGACATTTTAACGCCATCTATCAACGAAGACTATATTTTCTACCATACTTTCTTTGATAGATGCTTTTCAATTAGGAATCGAATGAGTAAACAGAAGCACTCAGCCAGCTCAGGCCGTTGGCTGAAAGAACATTTTGACGATAAGTATGTTAACGAGGCAAAAAAGAAAGGGTATCGTTCTCGTGCTATCTTCAAAATAGAAGAGATTCAAGAGAAAGATAAATTATTGAAATCTGGAATGACGGTCGTAGATTTAGGGGCGGCCCCTGGTGGTTGGTCTCAGTATGCTGCTGGTATTGTAGGTGATGAAGGGCAAGTGATAGCTTGTGATATCCTTCCAATGGATTCGATTGCCGGTGTAGCATTTCTACAAGGTGATTTTCGCGAAGAAGCAGTGCTCAATGCTCTGTTAGAAAGAATTCAACCAGATATGGTGAATGTGGTGATGTCTGATATGGCGCCCAATATGGCGGGCAATCTATCAGTGGATCAACCTCGTGCAATGTATTTGGTTGAGCTGGCGTTGGATATGTGTCGAGAAGTTTTAGCACCTAATGGCAGTTTTGTGGTCAAAGTATTTCAGGGCGAAGGCTTTGATCAGTATGTCAAGGATGTCCGAGACATGTTTAAAGCGGTGAAAATCCGTAAGCCCGACTCTTCGAGGGCTCGTTCCCGAGAAGTGTACATTGTTGCGACTGGTTACAAAGGTTAACCATTATTTTGTAGCGATGAAATTTAACACTGTGGCTACGGTCTGAAAACTGTAGTACCCTACCTTTAATTACAACTAGTTATCGCGAGGCTGACACCTTGAGTGACATGGCAAAAAATTTAATTCTTTGGTTGGTAATTGCAGTTGTTTTAATGTCTGTGTTCCAGAGCTTCGGTCCTGGGGATAGTAACGGAAGAACAATCGATTACACCACATTTGTACAGGAAGTTGGCCAAGGCCAAATACAAGAGGCTCAATTCGATAATAGCGAGATTACATTCACTCGTCGGGGCGGAAGTACACGTTACGTTACATATATGCCAGTGTATGACCAAAAGCTTCTTGATGATCTCATTAATCAAAATGTGAAGGTTCAGGGTACTCCACCTGAAGAACAAAGCCTGCTAGGAACTATTTTCATCTCTTGGTTCCCAATGATTCTACTGATTGGTGTTTGGATTTTCTTCATGCGCCAAATGCAGGGCGGTGGCGGCAAAGGCGCTATGTCCTTTGGTAAAAGTAAAGCACGTATGATGAGCGAAGAACAGATTAAGACAACGTTTACGGATGTTGCTGGCTGTGATGAAGCGAAAGAAGACGTGAAGGAGCTGGTCGATTATCTACGTGATCCAAGCCGCTTCCAAAAACTCGGTGGTAAGATTCCAACGGGTGTGCTGATGGTAGGTCCTCCTGGTACAGGTAAAACTTTGCTAGCTAAAGCTATTGCTGGTGAAGCGAAAGTACCGTTCTTTACTATTTCAGGTTCAGATTTCGTAGAAATGTTCGTTGGTGTTGGTGCATCTCGTGTACGTGACATGTTCGAACAAGCGAAAAAAGCGTCTCCATGTATCATCTTTATCGATGAAATCGATGCTGTAGGTCGTCAACGTGGCGCAGGTGTTGGTGGTGGTCACGATGAACGTGAACAAACACTAAACCAAATGTTGGTTGAAATGGATGGTTTCGAAGGTAACGAAGGTATTATCGTTATCGCTGCAACTAACCGTCCTGATGTTCTTGACCCAGCTTTGCTTCGTCCTGGACGTTTCGACCGCCAAGTTGTGGTGGGTCTTCCAGATGTTCGTGGTCGTGAGCAGATTCTTAAAGTACATATGCGCAAAGTTCCGCTAGCGGGTGATGTTGAACCATCACTGATTGCTCGTGGTACTCCAGGCTTCTCTGGTGCAGATCTTGCGAACTTAGTTAACGAAGCAGCATTGTTCGCGGCTCGTGGGAATAAACGTAATGTTTCTATGGTCGAATTTGAGTTAGCAAAAGATAAAATCATGATGGGGGCAGAACGCCGTTCTATGGTTATGTCTGAAGAAACCAAAGAATCGACTGCTTATCACGAAGCTGGCCACGCGATTGTTGGTCGTTTGGTTCCTGAACATGATCCGGTATATAAAGTATCCATCATTCCTCGTGGTCGAGCGCTTGGTGTTACTATGTATCTACCCGAGCAAGATCGTATCAGTATGTCTAAGCAAAACTTAGAGTCGATGATTTCGAGCTTGTATGGCGGTCGTTTAGCAGAAGAGTTGATTTACGGTGTTGATAAAGTCTCCACTGGGGCATCAAATGATATTGAGCGTGCAACTGATATTGCACGTAAGATGGTAACCCAATGGGGTTTCTCAGATAAGTTAGGTCCAATGCTTTACGCTGAAGACGAAGGCGAAGTGTTCTTAGGTCGTAGTGTGACACAAACCAAGCACATGTCTGATGATACTGCAAAATTGATCGACGATGAGGTTCGTAAGCTTATCGACAGCAACTACGAACGTGCGCGCCGAATCTTGGTTGAAAATATGGATATCATGCATGCAATGAAAGATGCATTGATGAAGTATGAAACTATCGATGCAGGTCAGATTGATGACTTGATGGCACGTAAAGAAGTGATTCGTGAACCTGCCGGTTGGGCTGATCATGTTGCCAGTGCGGCGAAAAAAGACGCTGACACTGCAACAACAGTTGAACAACCAAAAGCGGAAGCATCTGAACCAGCACAAGCTCCAGAGGAAAGCAAAGATACGAAGCCTCAAGAGTCTGCTGATGAAAGTACAGATAAAAAAGACTCAAACGCGGAATAGTCGTGTTTGAGCAGTAAAGACGAAACCCCGATTTATTCGGGGTTTTTCTATATATTAGGAATTATTCTCTTAGCATTATGAACATTCAGACTCCATCGAAAACTCTAGAACTCGATCGCCCACATGTCATGGGTATTTTAAATACCACGCCAGACTCTTTTTCAGATGGTGGCAGTTATACCGACCTAGAAAAAGCACTGTCACATGCTAAAGCGATGATTGAGGCGGGCGTTTCGATTATTGATATTGGTGGTGAATCAACACGCCCAGGCGCACCAGAAGTTTCATTAGAAGAAGAATTGCACCGTGTAGTGCCTATCGTTAAGGAAATTCGTCAGTTCAATCAAGATGTATGGATTTCAATCGATACAAGTAAAGCGGAAGTGATGAAACAAGCCATAGAAGCGGGTGCAGATTTTATCAATGACATACGTTCACTGACCGAGCCTGGTGCGTTAGAGGTGGTGGCCAAGGCACAGGTTCCTGTATGTATCATGCACATGAAAGGTCAACCTAAAACAATGCAAGTGAACCCACAATATGATGATCTTATGCAAGAAGTCGATTCGTTCTTGCAAGAGCGCATTGCTGCTTGTGAAGTTGCGGGTATCAAACGTAGTAATATTGTTGTGGATCCTGGATTTGGATTTGGTAAGTCTATTGACCATAATTATCAACTGCTTGCTAATCTTGAAAGTTTTCACCAATACGGATTACCAGTATTAGCGGGCATGTCGCGTAAATCTATGGTGTTTAAATTACTGAATAAGAAGCCAGCTGAGTGTGTGACAGCGAGTGTCGCTTGTGCCACTATTGCGGCAGAAAAGGGCGCTCAAATTATTCGTGTGCATGACTTTGAGCAAACTTTAGAGGCAATGAAAGTTGTTGCAATGACAAATAAAAATAAACAAATCGCTAAAAATAGTTAAGGGTGATCGATATGTCTCAAGAAAGACGTTATTTCGGTACTGACGGTGTGCGTGGTCATGTTGGTCAATACCCAATTACACCAGATTTTGTACTCAAACTTGGTTGGGCGGCTGGCCGTGTGTTAGCAAAACAAGGTACGCGCAAAGTCATCATCGGTAAAGATACTCGTATTTCCGGTTATATGCTTGAGTCAGCACTGGAAGCGGGGCTCGCTGCCGCTGGACTCAAAGCGATTTTTACTGGGCCAATGCCAACTCCAGCAGTAGCCTATTTAACGCAAACATTTCGCGCCGAAGCGGGGATTGTGATTTCAGCATCGCATAACCCATACCATGATAATGGTATTAAATTCTTCTCATCTGAAGGGACTAAGCTCCCAGATGAGGTCGAATTAGCTATTGAGGCTGAACTGGACAAAGATATCGAATGTGTTGAATCTTCGATGTTAGGTAAAGCGTCTCGTTTGGTGGATGCTGCAGGCCGTTATATCGAATTTTGTAAAAGTACTTTTCCTCACCGTTTGAGCCTATCTGGTTTAAAAATAGTAGTGGATTGTGCGCACGGTGCTACCTATCACATTGCCCCTAATGTGTTTAAAGAACTCGGCGCTAATGTTATTGCGATGGGCGTTGAACCTAATGGCGTGAATATCAACGATGAAGTCGGTGCTACTGATGTGAGAGCGTTACAAAAACGCGTCGTAGAAGAGCAGGCTGATTTAGGGTTAGCGTTTGACGGTGACGGTGACCGTCTAATCATGGTTGATGCACTTGGTGAAAAAGTGGATGGCGATCAGCTGGCCTATATTATTGCTCGTGATGCATTGCGTCGTGGCTCGCTGAAAGGCGGCGTGGTCGGGACTCTCATGACCAACCTTGGCATGGAAAATGGGTTGAAACAGCTAGGTATTCCATTCGCTCGAGCTGCAGTTGGTGACCGTTATGTAATGGAAAAACTGTTAGAAAAAGGGTGGAATATCGGTGCTGAAAACTCTGGGCATATTATTTTGCTTGATAGCGTGACAACGGGTGATGCGATTGTGTCAGGGTTACGTGTCTTGACTGCTATTGTCGATAGTGAAATGCCTCTTCATGAGTTAACTAAAGGTATGACGCTCTATCCACAAGTATTAGAAAATGTTCGTTTCAGTGGTAACTCCAATCCTCTTGAGGAACCCGCAGTGTTAGCTGCTGTTGCTAAAGTGGAACAAACATTAGCGGATAAAGGTCGAGTACTCTTACGTAAGTCAGGTACCGAACCACTCATCCGCGTTATGGTAGAAGGTGAAGACGCTGAACTGGTACAACAATCAGCATTAGATATTGCTCAGGTTGTTAAAGAAAGCTGCTAACGCTGATTTTTCCTAGCCCAGACTCAAAGGCCTGGGCTGTTAATGAACTGTGTTGGTGATTTTGAACATCGGTTTTTGTTAAAGCAGCAGGTTGTTGGTAAGAGAAAGTGACCATATTACTTATGCTTATCGATAAAACTGTTGTTTGATTGATTGTTTTGACTTTTTTTTAATCATTTAAACGGTAAGAGGATAGTTTTTAGCAAATTATCCTTGTCAGTTGAGTTTGCTTTGGTTAGTATTGGCTCCGCCTTCAATAAGGAGGCCGCTAGCCTTGTTCGAGTCACTTGATTAGGACGGCGCTGGCTCAACAATTTGGAACATAGGTGGATGTTATGTTTACAGCTCTACTTGTGATTTACCTGTTGGCAGCGGTTGGTATCATTGGCCTAGTGTTGATACAGCAAGGTAAAGGCGCAGACATGGGAGCCTCATTCGGTGCTGGTGCGTCAAACACAGTGTTTGGTTCCAGTGGCTCAGGTAACTTCCTTACCCGAATGACTGCAATATTTGCATTGATTTTTTTAGTCGCTAGCTTGGTGTTAGGTAATTTATCAACCAACAAAGCAGAGTCTAAGTGGGTTGACCCTTCACAAGGTCAAGCACAAACAACAACGACTACTGTTGAACAAGCTGACGATACTGCAGCGAAAGCTGCGAGTGAAGTTCCCGCTGAGAAGAAAAGTAACAGCGACGAAATTCCTCAATAACTTATCGTAAGATAAGTCAGGTTTATGCCGAGATGGTGAAATTGGTAGACACACTAGCATGAGGTGCTAGCGCTTCGGTGTGGGGGTTCGAGTCCCCCTCTCGGCACCATGTTTACAAACTTGTAAATCATACTGTTGTGCGTATAATGCATAGCAAGTCGGACGCGGGGTGGAGCAGTTTGGTAGCTCGTCGGGCTCATAACCCGAAGGTCGTTGGTTCAAATCCGGCCCCCGCAACCAATTTCCTCTAGGTTTGGATGCAAGTTTGGCAGTGTTAACCTCACTGCAATTGAGAAGATTCTTCTCAATTTATCAGGGTCCAGCATCATAAAACCCCGGCTTTCGGGGTTTTTTGTTATCTGAATTTTATGAAACAAATTCAGGTTCTTGCTTGGAATTTAAATTGGGCTCTAAGCCCTTTTTTTGTTTCTGGAGTGGTTAAAAAATGACTGGTTTAGAGAGACAACTTACCGAATTGCTTGAAGCTCCAGTTGAAGCTTCAGGTTATGAACTAGTTGGATTGGAATTTGTTCGTGCAGGACAGCACTCGACATTACGTATCTTTATTGACCACGAAAACGGCATCACAGTTGATGATTGCGCAGAAGTGAGTCGTCAAGTTAGTGCAGTGCTGGATGTGGAAGATCCGATATCAGTAGCTTATAACTTGGAAGTGTCTTCTCCAGGTATGGAAAGACCACTATTCAAAGCAGCGCATTATGAGCAGTTTACTGGTCACGAGGTCAGCATCGTTCTTAAAATGGCTGTAGGTAACCGTCGTAAATGGAAAGGTATCATTGACTCTGTTGATGGCGAGACCGTTTCGATTACTGTAGATGGGCAACAAGAACACTTTGCGTTAAGTAATATCGCAAAAGCTAACCTGATCCCTAAATTTTAAGTCTTAGAGGCTATAAAAATGAGTAAAGAAATTTTAGCGGTTGTAGAGGCGGTTTCTAACGAGAAAGCCGTACCTCGTGAGCGTATTTTTGAAGCGCTTGAGATTGCTTTAGCGACATCAACAAAGAAAAAGTACGAAATTGAAATTGACGTACGTGTTGCCATCGATCGTAAAACGGGTGAGTTTGATACTTTCCGTCGTTGGTTAGTGGTTGATGAAGTAGAAAACCCCACAAAAGAAATTTCTGTAGAAGCGGCTCAATTCGATGACGATAGCATCGAATTAGGCGATTACATGGAAGAAGAGATTGAATCTGTTACGTTTGACCGTATTACGACTCAAACGGCTAAACAGGTTATCGTTCAAAAAGTTCGCGAAGCTGAACGTGCACAAATCGTTGAGCAGTTCATTGATAATGAAGGTGAACTAGTAACTGGTGCGGTTAAAAAAGTAAACCGTGATACCATTATTTTGGACCTTGGTAATAACGCAGAAGCAGTGATTCTTCGTGAAGACCAACTTCCACGTGAAAACTTCCGCCCAGGTGACCGTGTACGTGGTCTATTGTACGCAGTACGTCCTGAAGCGCGTGGTTTCCAACTATTTATTACACGTTCTAAGCCCGAAATGTTGGCTGAACTATTCCGTGTAGAAGTGCCTGAAATTGGTGAAGAACTCATCGAATTGAAAGGTGCGGCACGTGATCCGGGTTCTCGTGCGAAAATCGCAGTGAAAACCAATGATAAACGTATCGACCCAGTAGGTGCTTGTGTTGGTATGCGTGGTGCACGTGTACAAGCTGTATCTGGCGAGCTAGGCGGTGAACGTATTGATATCGTTCTTTGGGATGATAATCCAGCTCAGTTCGTGATCAACGCAATGGCTCCTGCTGATGTAGCGTCTATCATCGTAGATGAAGATGCTCACGCAATGGATATCGCAGTTGAAGCTGATAACTTAGCTCAAGCGATCGGTCGTAATGGCCAAAACGTTCGTCTAGCCTCTCAATTGACAGGTTGGGAATTGAACGTGATGACTGTAGAAGATCTACAGAAAAAACATCAAGAAGAATCGATGGCAGCAATCGAAAACTTCATGAAGTATCTAGATATTGAACAAGACTTCGCTGAACTTCTAGTTGAGGAAGGTTTCTCAACATTGGAAGAAGTCGCGTATGTACCAGTAAATGAACTACTGGAAGTAGACGGCCTTGATGAAGATCTTGTTGAAGAGCTGCGCAGTCGTGCAAAAACAGCGCTTACAACTATCGCGCTAGCACAAGAAGAGTCTTTAGAGGGCGTTGAACCTGCAGAGGATTTATTGAATCTGCAAGGCCTTGAGCGTGAATTAGCCTTTAAACTCGCTGCCAAAGGTGTTGTAACTCTGGAAGATCTTGCAGACCAAGGTATCGATGATTTAGAGGGAATTGAAGGCCTAACCGAAGAGCGTGCCGGTGAGTTAATCATGGCTGCCCGTAACATCTGCTGGTTTGGTGAAGACGCATAATTTCGGCAAGGGGAGGAAGCGGCATGACACAACTAACAGTTAAAGCACTGAGTGATGAAATTGGTACGCCAGTTGACCGCTTATTAGAACAACTTGCTGAGGCAGGTATGCCTAAATCTAGCTCGGATAGCGTGACTGAAGGTGAGAAACAGCAACTTCTCAGCTATTTACGCAAAGGGCATTCTGACGGGGCAGGTTCAGAGCCAACCCGTCTAACACTACAACGCAAAAAACGCAGTACTTTAAGCGTGAATGCCGGTGGTGGTAAAAGTAAAAATATTCAGGTTGAAGTGCGCAAAAAACGTACGTATGTTAAGCGCAGCACAATTGAAGACGAAGCGAAACGTGAAGCTGAAGAAGCAGCTAAACGTGAAGCTGAAGAAAAAGCAAAACGCGAAGCTGAAGAAGCAGCAAAACGTGAGGTTGAGGAAAAAGCCAAACGTGAAGCTGAAGAAAAGGCGAAGCGAGAAGCAGAACTAAAAGCGAAACGTGAAGCTGAAGAAAAAGCGAAACGTGAAGCTCAAGACCAAGCGAAACGTTCTCTTACTGATGAAGAAAAAGCTCGTCAGCAAGAAGCACGTCTAGAAGCCGAAGAGCTGAAGCGTCGTCAGGAAGAAGAAGCTAAGCGTAAGGCTGAAGAAGAAAGCCAGCGTCAGCTTGAAGAAGCACGCAAATTGGCAGAGAAAAACGAAGCGCGTTGGTCTGCTGAAGAAGAGAAAAAGGGTGATATGGAAGAGAAAACAGATTACCACGTGACAACTTCACACTATGCTCGTGAAGCTGAAGATGAGGCAGACCGTCGCGAAGAGGGTGGTCACCGTCGTTCTACGAAATCAAACAAGAAGAAAATGTCTTCTCGTGACGATCGTCAAGAACGTGGCGGCTCTCGCACACGTGGCGGCAAAGGTGGTCGTAAAGGCCGCATGAATAAGCCATCTTCAATGCAACAAGGTTTTGATAAATCAGCTAAAGTAGCTAAATCTGATGTTGTCATTGGCGAAACTATCGTTGTGTCTGAGCTGGCTCAAAAAATGTCTGTTAAAGGCACTGAAGTCATCAAAGTGATGATGAAAATGGGTGCGATGGCAACGATTAACCAAGTAATTGACCAAGAAACAGCACAACTTGTCGCTGAAGAAATGGGTCACAAAGTTATTCTGCGCAAAGAAAACGAACTTGAAGAAGCTATCATGAACGATCGTGATTCTTCTGCGAAAGCCGTATCTCGCGCACCAGTTGTTACCATCATGGGTCACGTTGACCATGGTAAAACATCGACACTTGACTACATTCGTCGTACACACGTTGCTTCTGGTGAAGCTGGTGGTATTACACAGCACATTGGTGCTTACCACGTGAAAACACCTAACGGCATGATTACGTTCCTTGATACTCCTGGACACGCGGCGTTTACGTCAATGCGTGCTCGTGGTGCTCAAGCGACAGATATCGTTGTTCTTGTTGTTGCTGCAGACGATGGTGTAATGCCACAAACAATCGAAGCTATCCAGCACGCGAAAGCGGCAGGTGTACCTTTGATTATTGCTGTGAACAAGATTGATAAAGAAGGTGCTAATCCAGATAACGTTAAGAACGAACTGGCTGCATACGATGTTATTCCTGAAGAGTGGGGCGGTGAGAACATCTTCGTTCACATCTCTGCTAAACAAGGAACTAATATTGACCAGCTTCTAGAATCGATTCTTCTACAAGCAGAAGTTCTTGAGCTAAAATCAGTAGCAGATGGAATGGCATCTGGTGTGGTTATCGAATCTCGTCTTGATAAAGGTCGTGGTCCGGTTGCTACAGTCTTGGTTCAATCAGGTACTCTACATAAAGGCGATATCGTTCTTTGTGGTCAAGAATACGGTCGTGTTCGTGCTATGCGTGATGAGCGCGGTGACGAAGTGACTGAAGCAGGTCCATCAATTCCTGTAGAAATTCTTGGTTTATCTGGTGTTCCAGCAGCTGGTGATGAAGCAACTGTTGTACGTGATGAGCGTAAAGCGCGTGAAGTAGCGAACTACCGTCAAGGTAAATTCCGTGAAGTGAAACTGGCTCGTCAGCAAAAAGCTAAACTAGAGAACATGTTCTCTAATATGGCTGCTGGTGATGTTGCTGAGTTGAACATTGTACTGAAAGCTGACGTACAAGGTTCGGTAGAGGCAATTGCTGATTCACTACGTAAGCTTTCTACAGAAGAAGTGAAAGTGAACATTGTTGGTTCGGGTGTTGGTGGTATCACTGAAACTGATGCAGTTCTTGCAGCAGCTTCAAATGCGATCATCGTCGGCTTCAACGTTCGTGCTGATGCATCAGCTCGCCGTACTATTGAGTCTGAAAACCTTGATCTTCGTTACTACTCAATCATTTACCAATTGATTGATGAAGTGAAACAAGCGATGAGCGGTATGCTTGCACCTGAGTTCAAACAAGAAATCATTGGTCTAGCTGAAGTTCGTGATGTCTTCAAATCTCCAAAACTTGGCGCAATCGCTGGTTGTATGGTGACTGAAGGTATGATCAAACGTAATAACCCAATTCGCGTTCTACGTGAAAACGTGGTTATTTACGAAGGCGAACTAGAATCACTACGTCGTTTTAAAGATGATGTACAAGAAGTGAAGAACGGCTACGAATGTGGTATCGGTGTTAAGAACTACAACGATGTACGCGTAGGCGACCAGATCGAAGTCTTCGAAACTGTTGAAATTCAACGTTCTATCGACGACTAAAAACACTATAATTGCTCGTAAGGCAATATAGGTTGTTGAATGCACCATGGGGGGCTGGGAAACCATCCCCCCATTCTTTCTGTAAGTGAGAAAAGATATGCCAAAAGAATTTAGCCGTACTCAACGAGTGGCGCAGCAATTACAAAAAGAGCTCGCGATGATTCTGCAACGTGAAGTTCGTGACTCCCGTTTAGGAATGGTGACGATCTCTGATGTAGAGGTTTCGCGTGATCTTTCTTACGCAAAAGTATTCGTAACGTTTCTTTGCGTAGGTGAACAAACACCAGAAACTTGCCTTGCTGCTTTACGTGAGCATGAAGCTCATATTCGTATGATGCTAGGTAAACGCATTCGTCTGCGTTTGACTCCTGAAATTCGTTTCTTCTACGACTCTACTTTGGTTGAAGGTATGCGTATGTCTAACCTTGTTTCTGATGTAGTGAGCGAAGATAAACGTAAACAATCTGAGTCAGGCCGCGGGGACGAAGAGTAATGGCAAGACGACGTAAAGGTCGTGCAGTCAACGGCGTAGTACTACTCGATAAACCAACGGGTATTTCATCTAACGACGCACTGCAAAAAGTAAAACGCATTTATTTTGCTGAGAAAGCAGGACATACCGGTGCTCTCGATCCTTTAGCTACAGGTATGTTGCCTATTTGTTTGGGTGAAGCGACCAAGTTTTCTCAGTTTTTGCTTGATTCCGATAAACGCTACCGCGTTATTGCTAAGTTAGGTCAACGTACTAATACGTCTGATTCTGATGGTGAAGTGGTTGAAACGCGTCCTGTTAACGTGAATCAAGACGATTTATTACGTCACATTGAGTCATTTCGTGGCGAAACCGATCAAATCCCTTCAATGTTTTCAGCATTGAAATATCAAGGTCGTCCGTTATATGAATATGCTCGTGAAGGCATTCAAGTGCCTCGTGAGTCACGTAAAATTACCGTTTACGATATTCAGTTACTGCGTTTTGAAGGGGATGAAGTCGAGATGGAAGTGCATTGTTCTAAAGGCACTTACATTCGAACGATCGTAGATGATCTCGGTGAATTGCTTGGCTGTGGTGCTCATGTCATTTATCTGCGTCGTACCGGCGTAGCCAATTACCCATATGAGCGCATGGTTACTCTTGAGCAACTTAATGAGTTACTTGAGCAAGCCCAGCAGCAGGATATTCAACCAAAAGAGCTACTGGATCCTTTATTATTACCAATGGATACCGCAGTACAAAATTTACCTGAAGTGAACATGATTCCAGAGTTAGTGGATATGGTTCAGCATGGTCAGTCTGTACAAGTCTCTGGAGCCCCGTTAGAAGGTCAGGTTCGGATGACTGGCGGTGAGGAACGTTTGTTCCTTGGCGTTGGTGACATTGACGATGATGGCAAAGTAGCACCAAAGCGTTTGGTCGTGTATTCACGCGACTAAGTTAATGGCATGCGATAACATTGGATATCGCTTGTCGGCGTGAGTTTTATTCTTTATAATTCGCGCTTCTCGTGTCGGCTGAATCAGAGATTGGCTGGCACACCTTGTAAATATTAACTCTTAGGAGAAAATTATGTCTCTGAATGCAGAAACTAAAGCAGCAATCGTTGCTGATTACGCACGTGCTGAAGGCGATACTGGTTCACCAGAAGTTCAAGTAGCTCTACTAACAGCTTCTATCAACCACCTACAAAATCACTTTAAAGAGCACAAAGGCGATCACCACAGCCGTCGTGGTCTTCTACGCATGGTTTCTCGTCGTCGTAAACTTCTAGATTACCTAAAAGGTAAAGATCTAGGACGCTACCAAGACCTAATCAAACGTCTAGGCCTACGTCGCTAAGATCAGTTTGTTTGAAAAAGGGGCCTCGTGCCCCTTTTTTGTTATCTAAATTTGGCACAACTTAGGGTAAGTAGTTTATACTACCCGCCATTCAGCAAGATGAATTGTTGAATAGAAAAATGACTCACTGCATAGCTGTCACCTTAGTCGACCAAGTGGTCGCGGCTATTAAAAAGTAGATTGATATTGGGTTTATGCCAGTCTCTTTTTACTAGTCGCGATGAGCGATGCTGTGAGTTTTCAATGAATTATCTAGAGATATTCTCTAGAGACAAGGAATACTCATGTTCGAAAAACCAGTAGTAAAAACATTTCAGTACGGTAACCATACCGTTACTTTAGAAACAGGTGTAATGGCTCGCCAAGCAACGGCAGCGGTTATGGCAACAATGGACGATACGTCAGTATTCGTTTCAGTTGTTGGTAAAAAAGAAGCGGTTGAAGGCCAAGACTTCTTCCCTCTAACAGTTAACTACCAAGAGCGTACTTACGCTGCAGGTAAAATCCCTGGTGGCTTCTTTAAGCGTGAAGGTCGTCCTTCTGAAGGCGAAACACTAACTGCACGTCTTATCGACCGTCCAATCCGTCCGCTTTTCCCAGACGGCTTCAAAAACGAAGTTCAAGTTATCGCAACAGTTGTATCTGTAAACCCTGACGTACAACCTGACATCGTAACTATGATTGGTACTTCAGCTGCTCTAGCTATCTCAGGTATCCCGTTCCATGGTCCTATCGGTGCTGCACGTGTTGGTTTCATCAACGATCAACTTGTATTGAACCCAAGCCAAACTGAACTTGAAAACTCTCGCCTAGACCTTGTTGTTGCTGGTACTGAAAGTGCAGTTCTTATGGTTGAATCTGAAGCAGACGTTCTTTCTGAAGAACAAATGCTTTCTGCAGTAGTATATGGCCATGATCAACAGCAAACTGTTATCAAAGCAATCAACGAATTCGCAGCTGAAGTTGCTACTCCAGCATGGGAGTGGGTTGCACCAGTTGAAAACACTGAATTGAAAGCAAAAATTGCTGAACTTGCTGAAGCTCGTTTCGTTGATGCGTACCAAATCACAGATAAAATGGCTCGTTACGAGCAAGTAGGTAACATCAAGTCTGATGTTGTTGCTGCGGTTGTAGCTGAAGACGAAACTATCGATGAAAACACCATCAAGAACATGCTTGGTTCTCTAGAGAAGAAAGTAGTTCGTGGTCGCATCATCGCTGGCGAAAAACGTATCGATGGTCGTGAAAAAGACATGGTTCGTGCACTAGATGTTCGCACAGGTGTTCTTCCTCGTACTCACGGTAGCGCGTTGTTCACTCGTGGTGAAACTCAGGCAATGGTAAGTGCAACACTTGGTACTCAACGTGATGCGCAAATCATCGATGAGCTAACAGGTGAGCGTAAAGACCACTTCTTACTGCACTACAACTTCCCTCCATACTGTGTAGGTGAAACTGGTTTTGTTGGTTCACCAAAACGTCGTGAAATTGGTCACGGTCGTCTAGCAAAACGTGGTATTGCAGCCGTAATGCCTTCTGTTGATGAATTCCCATACACAGTACGTGTTGTGTCTGAAATCACAGAATCAAACGGTTCATCTTCAATGGCTTCTGTATGTGGTTCATCTCTAGCACTAATGGATGCTGGTGTGCCAATTAAAGCTTCTGTTGCAGGTATCGCAATGGGTCTTGTGAAAGAAGGTGATGATTTCGTTGTTCTTTCAGACATCTTGGGTGATGAAGACCACCTAGGTGACATGGACTTTAAAGTAGCAGGTACTTCTAACGGTGTGACCGCGCTACAAATGGATATCAAAATCGAAGGTATCACTAAAGAGATCATGCAAATTGCGCTTAACCAAGCACAAGGCGCACGTATGCACATCCTATCAGTAATGGATCAAGCGATTGCTGGTGCTCGCGATGATATCTCTCAATACGCTCCACGTATCCACAAAATGAAGATCAGCACTGATAAGATCAAAGATGTTATCGGTAAAGGTGGTGCAGTGATTCGTCAGCTAACTGAAGAAACTGGCACAACGATCGAAATTGAAGAAGATGGTACCATCAAGATTGCTGCAACTGATGGCGATCAAGCGAAAGATGCGATTGCTCGTATCGAACAGCTGACCGCTGAAGTTGAAGTGGGCAAAATCTACACTGGTAAAGTTGCACGTCTTGCAGACTTTGGTGCATTCGTTACTGTTCTTCCTGGTAAAGATGGTCTAGTTCACATCTCTCAAATTGCTGACAAACGTGTAGAGAAAGTGTCTGACTACCTAACTGAAGGTCAAGAAGTGAAAGTGAAAGTACTTGAAATTGACCGTCAAAACCGTATTCGTCTAAGTATGAAAGAAGCGGTAGAAAAACCAGCAGAAGAAGCACCAGCAGCAGATAACGCTGAGTCTAAATCTGAATAAGGTTTTGGTTTAGGTAGCAATGCGAATTTCGCATTGTGCCCCTAAAGCATGATATAAAGGGAGCATGACGCTCCCTTTTTTTATGAGTAATCACACGGGAAGTTTGTCATACTGTCGGAATACTGGTTAGGCTATTGATCAGCAATACAATGTCTAACTATTTACCATGAATTATTAAGCTAACCTTGGTATCTCTGAGGTTGGTATTATCGCGGGATAACAGGAGTATTTATCTGTGAAATGGTTTCGTACCGCAACGGTGGGGATCGCACTGCTACTTATAGCTGGCTGTGTATCACGTAACTCACATCAAGCGCAGTGGGTATATCCACCAATGGCTATTCCTCTGCAACACTCAGTACAAGATGAAGTGCAGATAGCAAGACTCACTCAATTATTACAACGTCAAGATTTGAGTGATAAAGTACGGACCAGAATGCTTAATGAACGTGGTGAAGCGTACGATAACGTTGGCCTGCAAGATCTTGCGCGTCTGGACTTTGCTCAATCGATCTCAATTGATCCTAAGCAGCCGGAAGTGTTTAATCTGCTTGGTGTTTATTATACGGGTGTTGATCAACATGATGCCGCTTACGACTCGTTCGATACTGCGTTAGAAATGGATCCGAAAAACCTATTTGCGCTGCGTAATCGAGCGGTTGCGCTTTATTATGGTGAACGGCCAGAGTTAGGCTTGGAAGACATGCATAAGCTGGATAAACAGCAAAAGAATGATCCTTTCAATGCACTTTGGGAATACATCATGCAATATGATTTAAATCCAGCTAAAGCCAAGCAAGATCTCGAAGCCAAATACAGTGTTCATACGGATCAATGGGGCTGGACGATTGTTGCTTTGATGCTTGATGAAGTCTCTGAGCAAAATGCTTTTGAAACGATCTTACAGCAGACTCACGATAATGAACTACTCGCTCGTCGTTTAACCGAAACGTATTTTTATCTAGGTAAGCGGTATCAATTAAACGGTGAATTGGCCCATGCAATTTCACTGTATAAATTGGCGATTTCGTTTAACGTTTATGATTATGTTGAACACCGTTACTCATTCTTGGAATTAGAGCGAATTTACAAACACGTAAGGGATGCTCAAGAAGCTGAAAATAAAGCACAAAAATCAGATAAAGAGTCTGATCAAGCATGAAGATAATGACATTGTGATTGACTATTGGAAGGCGACTCTATAGAGTCGCCTTTTTTATATGGGTGCCTGATTATTGAGCAGTCTAGTCATTGTATGATGTTTGATTGGAGCGTTGGTAATCTGGTGGTATCAGCATTGAACATTCAATGAGTTTGACATGAACTTAGAACAGCTAGAGCGTTTTTCTGCCAAGGTACGGCGCAAGCATGTCACGGAAGATCCAATTTCCCATTTAACGTTTGAAGAGTACGATCAACTAAGAACACTACAGAATGAAGGTCATGCCTTTACTGTAGCTGAGGTTAGCTCTCTTCTTGACGTTTCTCCTGATCAGGCAACTGAGTGGGTGGAACGTTTTATTAGTCGTGAGTTATTAGTTTGGCGAGGTCAAAACGCCTCTCTAGAATTAACCGAACAAGCGTCAGAATTACTATCTAATGGTAGTAAGGTTTATGCATTAATGGCTTTAGAAATGACCGATCGTATGTCTGATGAAGAAGCCGTATTTCTGGATACTTTATTGCATAAGTATTAGGTAGGCCATGATGAGGAAGTTTTATGCGTCGTTATACTTGGATATATCCAGTGCACGACACATGGCATATTAACTTCCCCATATGATGCACTATTCGTTAAACGTTTTTAGCCCAGCGAGTTGGTGCCAATAGCCATTGCATTCTCTGTTCTCTAGGGGAACCGGGTTCTCGCCATGCTCGTTCGCTTTAAATTGTTCTAGTGATTGAAAAGTTTCAACACCGAGTGGGCTAAGCCTGACCACATCCACTAATCCTTGCATATGTGTCACGTCATTAATTAGGTTATAGCAATACCCGGATTGGGTTTGTATACCGTTGAGGTTAAAGACGCATTGCCCCTCTTGGCTATCGACCGGCAATCCTGTGGGGTATTTTATACAGCAAGTTTCGCACTCATCTTTGGCTCGGTTTTCTGCTCGAGCAGTAAAACAACGCGCTGAATAAGCGAGGGGGAGGTAGCCGTGGCTAAATACCTCTATTTCGAAATGATGACGAATATTCAGTTCATCACACTGATTTAATGTATTTATTAGCCAGTCACGAGACAGTTCAACTGGCATACACCAACGTACCATACCTTGCTTAAGTAATAGTTTAAGCGCGTGAGCATTATAAGCATTAACGGCGGGGCCAACAGTAAAAGGGATGTGCTTTTCACTTGCGAGTTGCACTGCTGCCATATCATTTGCTTCAATCGAAAAGTCACCATTCTCGATATAGCGCTTCATTTCATTGATTTCACTCGAAGATTCAAGTAATGCCATAGTCGATAGCACCACTTGTTTCCCTGCATCTGAAAGAGATTTGGCTATCTCAAGCCAATCTTGAGCTTTGATTGAGCGACGTTTAGAACAAACAGTTTCTCCCAAGTAAATAATATCAGCGGCTGAGGATTCAGCCTTGAGATAAAACTGCTCCACATCTTGCTTAGGCCAAAAGTAGAGTAAAGGGCCAAGGGCATATTTCATGGTTGTTCTCCGATATTATTGCCATTTACGGTGATAAGCACCAAGAGTGGTTTGAACCCCTTCTGATACATTGGCAAGCGTGTTATTCCATTGTTGTACTACTTGGTATTTTTCTGGCGAGGAAAGGTAGCTATCAATGGCTGAGCGCCAAGTCTTCGTTACTTGTTCCACATAAGCGGGACTACGTTGGCGCCCCTCAATTTTCACCGACGCTATATTGGCTTTAAATAACTCGGGTAATACGGATAAGGTATTGAGACTTGTTGGTTCCTCTAGTGCATGATAGCGTTTATTTTGTCCCTCAATTTCTGCAATAAAACGCCCTTTACATAGGGTCGGATAAGCAGCATTTTCACCATGAGAGTAGTGATCGATAAGAACTTCATTCAGCCTAGATTCAAGTCCGGTTTCTGTTTCCTGCCAACGGACATATTTTGCGGGTGAGCAAGCACCGACAGTGTTGGGAGATTCACCGGTTAAGTAAGAAGATAAATAACAACGACCTTCCGACATAATGCAGAGGCTGCCAAAAGCAAAAACTTCTAACTCTACGTTGTTTGGAATGGTTTTAGATAGTTGTTTGACTTGATGGATGGATAAAACACGCGGTAATACTACACGTTTGATATTGAAATTTTGATGATAAAATTCGATGGCTTTGGTATTAGTCGCTGAAGCTTGTACTGATAAATGAATATCAATATGTGGGTAATGATTGGAGATGTAATCCAATAAAGCGATATCCGCGACGATAAGCGCATCAATGCCTAAATTCGCTGCTTGATCGATAGCCTTGGTCCAACGATCGAATCGATCTGGATGCGCAAATGTATTGATCGCAACATGCAGTTTTTTACCGTTATCTTTCACATAATTAACCGCTTTTTCTAGCTTTTTACCGGCAAAATTTAATCCTGCAAAATGGCGGGCATTTGTGTCGTCTTTAAAGCCGATATAAACCGCATCAGCGCCACAATCAATCGCTGTTTTAAGGGCGGGTAAGTTCCCTGCTGGGCATAGTAATTCCATTATTTAAGGACTTTTGTGTCTAAATATCGGTATTTTATGGAGAATGCTATGAGTGGAATTTGATATAAGGCAGGTTTAGTTCATTCTAAAGTGCTCATAACCCTTTTATGTGATGCACGTTTTTAATGAATAATTCCTCAACCTCATTTTTAGGTAAAGGGCGATAAAAATGAAAACCTTGAATAGTGTTGCAGCTTAAATTGGAGAGTAAGGTAGCTTGTTGCTGTGTTTCAACACCTTCGGCAACCACACTTAGCTCTAATGATTTACCCAGATTGATGATGTTCTCGATGACAGTGACCTGCTTAGGCAATGTATCGATATCGTTGATAAATTCGCGGTCAATTTTCAGTTCATCGAGTGGGAAGCGCGCAAGATAGGCTAATGATGAATAGCCTGTACCAAAATCATCAATGGATAGCGCAAAACCTAATTGTTTAATCGCATTAAGCATTTGCAGAGTATGCTTACTGTCACTCATGACTGCCGTTTCGGTTAATTCAAAGGTGATCCAGCTTGGATCGACGCCGGTGATGTTTACCTGTTTATCTAGGTATTCGAGCAGACGTGTATTGCCAAACTGCTCTGGTGAGAGGTTGATCGCGACTCGACCGGGTAAAATTCCTTGTTTTTGCCAATGCTTAACGGTGGTGAATACTTCTCGGATGACGACTTTACCTAAGTGCTCGATGAGTCCGGACTGTTCGGCAACTGGGATAAATGCTGAGGGGCTGATATAACCTTCAACAGGATGCTTCCATCTCACTAATGCTTCAGCACCGTTGATACTGAAATCACGTGCGCTAACCTTTGGTTGATACCAAACTTCAAGACCATTTTGCATCAATGCTTTTTGAAGTTCTATTTCCAACCAAAGCCTGGTTCTAGCTTCTTTGCTCATTTGATTGGTATAGACGACCAACCTGTTACGACCACGAGCTTTTGCTTCGTACATGGCCGTATCCGCATTTTGCAATAGTACTCGAGCACTATTACCATTTTCTGGATAGCGAACACTACCTATAGAACAAGACAGATGTTTTGAAAAGTGCTGTAAGTCAAATGGTTGGTTGATCAAAGAAATAATGCGTTCGGCTAAAGCTTCTTCGGCATTACTGTATTCTGCATTTGGCCAAATAATCGCAAATTCATCAGCACCTAAATGTCCCAATATAGCTTGAGTGGGGAGCAGCCTTTTGAGCCGTGCAGCCACTTCACGAATCACTTTGTCTCCCACGTGGTGACCTAAAGAATCATTAATGTTCTTAAAGTTATCGACATCAAGGTAGAGCATCACAAAGGGAGTTTTGGTTTTGATGTACTGTTCTACGCGTTTGGTGAATCCCAAACGATTGTACTGTTCGGTAAGAGGATCAATGTGGACATCCAAAGGCTGAGGATAATCGAAGGTATAGCTACTAGGACTCGTCGTATCTTGTATTAGCACTATCTGTGAGCGATTGCCCCACAGTACTGTCCAAGCACTAGTCAATCGTAGTGTGCGTTCTAGTCCACATCGGATACTGGTTTGGCAGAGTTGTGTTTGGCCTGCCATCATTGAAGAGTGTGCAGTAACGGGTAAGCCCGTTTTTTTATCCAAAAATAATTTGGAAAACTCTTCTCCTAATAATACCGTTACGTCTTCGAAACCTAGTTGCTGAACAGCCACTGGGTTGGCCGAAATAATAGTGTTGTTTTCTACTAAAAGCACGCCATCGGTAAGAATGGAAGAAAGTGTCAAAAATTTACGCTCAGATTCATCTAAAGATTGAAGGAGAGCCTGTTTCTCTGACGTATCAAATGCTTGAAAAATTATAGATTCAATATCATCCCCATTATTAAGTGGGCTGACTGAAATAAGAAAGGTGCGATTGCCATTAATATGTTGAATCTCTATTTCTTTTTCAACGTACTCTCCTTGAAACGCAAGTTCATACAAAGGTTGCAGCGCTTGATAGTACTCCTCTCCAAGTACAGAGTGATCATCTTGTCCTATGAGTTGGTCAATCGGTTGCTGTGCAATGTCTGCATAGCGCTGACTCACGATCACATAGTGGTGTTGGCGATCGAGAACAGCGAAAAAACACGTACGATTTGACGTCAATTTAGAAAACCAATGCTGCAAATTGTCTGAAAATGTTTGAGCAGACATATTATTACCAACTATTAAGAATGATATTCCGTTAAATATTACAAAATATGAGATGTACGCTCTATAAATTTGGTGTATCAAAACTGAGTGCTCAGTACTATGTGTTTATTTTTTGATACGTAACAGAATGTATGTTTAAAAACTGCCCTAGTATGTAGCAATGTTTTCTACATTACGGGTTACTTTAGTGATTAACAAGATACGAGCACAATTAGTGCAAAATGCGTCTTCAATTTTGCGACCTCCTATGCATTTCATTCCGCAAGTTGTTCAGAAAAAAATCATGTTAGACAGTCTGTTATTGGTTTTTAAAGAAGCTCTAGAGGATGGAGACTTTGAATTTTTGACTGATAAATGGCTAAAAGTAGAAATTAAAGATATGCAATTACGTTGGTTTATTAGTTACCAACACGGCAGACTTGTGATTGTGAATAAAAGTGTGCAAGATGACGTGAGTTTTAGCGGGGATCTAAATGACTTAGTCTTAATTGCTGGGCGTAAAGAAGACCCCGATACGCTTTTCTTCCAACGCCGCCTTATCATAGAAGGGGACACGGAGTTAGGTTTAGAAGTAAAAAACTTGATGGACAGCATCGATTTTGAACAATTACCAAAGCCGATGCAAATTTTACTTCACCAATTAGCAGATTTTGTGCATAAAGGCATGTCTGTCCCAAATACCGAACACGAGGTTATACATGCTTATTCGAACTGAAGCTCCTGCCGATATCTTGTCGATTGACCGTCTACTTAAAGAGACGTTTGAGACGGAAGCAGAAGCCCAGCTGGTGATGTCATTACGAGAAAATGGTCATTTCACCTTATCTTTGGTGGCATGTACAGATGAAGGTGACGTTATTGGCCATGCTGTGTTCAGTCCTCTCCATATTGATGCTGAAGAAAGCAGTTGGCAGGGGATTGCGCCTATTTGTGTTAAACCTGAATTTCGCCATCAAGGTATTGGTTCTCAGTTGATCCGTGAAGGGTTAGATTCTTTATCTGAACTTGGTTACCCAGGGTGCATTACGTCTGAAAACAGTGAGTTCTGGTCACAACTTGGTTTCACAACTGATCCATCATTGAGTGTGGCAGGTAATGAGACTTTGGTTTGTCAAATCTTAACATTGTGGGAAGATCATACGCCAAACCCAACTGGTGCGATTAAGTTCGGCGTTGAGTTCGACCATTACTTATCTGCTCAATAAAGATTATTTGTCCGCAACAAGGTAATGAGCGCTTGAGTCAGTGATACCTTGTTGCTAGCATGTTCGCGTTATCAATAATGAACTCTTACCATGCCAAACTCGTTTGTCTCTTATTTGCAGGAAATGGGCATTCAAAGCTGGGAACTTACCCATCCTGAACGCTTACAAGGTTATGAACCTCAATTAATTGCATTGCCGCAAGAATGTGTTCTGCTATTAGTTAGCCCAATCGAGCCCTCATTTGCAGAAAAAACATTATTCGAGAAAGTACTCAAAAGTTTCCACCTTAATATAGAACAGGCTTGTTTTATCTATCCTCATCAGCTTAACCAGATAAATGTGCAAGGCCTTGACTGGATTTGGTTTGCAGGGTGTGATGAAGTCACTAATACAGTACCTAAGCAGTTGGTTTCTCCTCGTTTAGCCGATATTGAGGGCAATAATCAACACCGACGCGAACTTTGGCAGCAGATACTTGCACAGAAGGATGCATAATGGCAGTTACGTTTGAACCTCTTTCTGAGCGACATTTATCATCCGTCTGGCACATTGAAAAATTGGCGCATACGCACCCATGGGCAAAAAAGTCTATTTATGATTTAGGTAATCGCTTTCAATGCCATCATGTGATGTTACTGGATGGCCAAGTTGTCGGGTATTTCTATGCCCAAAATGTTGTTGGAGAGGTATCTCTACTAAACATTGCCGTATCTCCCGAATATCAAGGTCAAAGGTTAGGCTTTCAATTAGCCGAGTTTTTCTGTGCTTATTGTCAATCACAGCAAGCAGAAAGTATTTGGTTAGAGGTGAGAGAGAGCAACTATCGCGCGATCAAGTTGTACCATAAACTTGGGTTTAGTGATGTAGACACTCGTCCTCATTATTATCCGGTCGCTGGTGGACGTGAAGATGCTGTCATCATGAGTTACTATCTGGCGGATTAGATATTGCGTGATGCGTGAGTATCGAGTTCCAGTAAACCATCGATAGTGTAAGGGCTGTAAGCAAAACGATTGAGTAACTGTTCTTCTGTCAACGGTTTATCAAACAGATACCCTTGAAATTGTTTACATCCCATGTCTTTAAGAACGTTTAACTCTAAACTATCTTCCACACCTTCTGCGATGACACCGAGATTTAAGCGCTTAGCAATCATCAATATTGTGTCGACAATCGCCTTATCGTTATCGTTTTGATGCAACTTGGTCACGAAAGAGCGGTCTATTTTTAAAATATCGACATCAAGGTGTTTTAAATAGCGTAATGAGGAATAACCGGTACCAAAATCATCAATCGATAAATGAATATCGAATTCTTTCAATTTGGCCATTTTTTTAACGGCACTTTCCATGTTTTCTAATAACAGGTTTTCGGTGATTTCCAGCTCGATATTTTTACCTGATATTCCTACTTCATCAATAATTTGGGTGACTTGTTCAATGAAGTTATCTTGAGCAAATTGCATTGGACTGATATTGATAGCTAAGCGGCGAAAGGTGACGGGTAATCGATTGTCTTTTTTCCATTGAGCCAATTTACGACATGCCGTTTCTAGAATCCAACGACCAATTGGAATGATTTGTCCGGTTTCTTCTGCAATCGACATAAACACACCTGGCGGTAGTAGACCTCTTGTTGGGTGATTCCAGCGGATCAATGCTTCTGCACCAACAATTTCGAACCGTTCGTTTACTTGGGGTTGGTAATACAGTTCTAGCTCTTGGTTTGCTAATGCTTGGTGCAAACCTTTTTCTAAATCTAAGAACGCATTGACTTGGGATTGCATTTCCGACTGATAGCGTTTGTAGCTGTTGCCCCCACTGACTTTGGAGCGGTAAAGCGCAGTATCGGCTTGGCGTAAAATGTCTATATTTACATTATTGTCAGATGGATAGGTCGCGATTCCTATACTGACGGTACAGTAAAGCTGGTGAGTATCGATAGTATAGGGAGCGGATAGTTCGTCAATCAGCGATTGTGCCGTTTTTTCCAAATCAAGATGAGTCGTGAGTGGCAGAATTATCGCAAATTCATCGCCACCGATACGCGCAATTAAATAGTTATAATCGGCCCACTGTTCAATTCGTTTCGCAACAGCAATGAGTAGTTCATCGCCAATCGTGTGACCGAGAGAGTCATTAATGGTTTTAAAACGATCTAGATCGAGATAAAGCAAAGCGCCTTCTTGATTGTCTCGTGATGCCTGTTCGATATAAGTGCTGAGACGAGTCATTAACATACTGCGGTTACTCAGCCCTGTTAATGTGTCATAAAAAGCGAGACGGTTGAGTTGAGTTTCTGCTTCTTCTCTTTCAACCCATAATCGGTGAAATGTGGTCGCCAGCTCTCTTAACTCATTGTTACGTTTAAATTGGGATTCTGGCGAAGCGTGCTGTTTTTCTTGTAATGAACGTACCCAACGAATTAAGCGAATAATGGGTAGCGAGAGTTTGTAATAAAAAAAAGTAAGCAAGATTGTGGTCAGTAAACAGGTACGCAAAAAATCTAACAAAATAATATGTACATGTTTTTGAACAAATTGTTGGGCGATCGAATAAACATTAATTGAGAATAGTAGCGAGCCGACAATTTTCTCTGAGTTAGGCTGATGCAGTGACGTTTGGTATGTTTCTTTGGGCGGTTCTATATATGAAGAGACTAAGCGAATAAAACGGTTATCATCGGCTGTTTTTCTTTGGCGTTGGATTAATACATCGTTAAAATCATCAAGTATTTGCACGTGCACAATGGCCGGATCATTCATTAAACTATTTGCGACTTGCTCTGCCAGAATTGGGTTGAGTCGATAAGCTGCCTGACTCGCGTCAGTATAACTTTGCATAAGCTTAAACCGATAATGTTCTTCGACTCTGTTTTGCTCGCGGTGAAGATCAACAAGTGTGTAATTGATACTGAAAGCCATCCCCAAAAGCATGGAGACGATGAACACGGTTAAAGCTTGTTTAAAGGCGAGCGAATGAGTCGGTTTGATGTGCACCATATGCAAAAATTGTTGTTATGACATTTAACAGGTATAGCTCAAAATCTCTGTTAAGAAAGGGTTTCCTTGCTGTTTACATACATTTTGGGCTTTAAGTTGCCCCAAACGTGATTATAGGCGAGAATACTGCCCAAATTTGAACCGAATAGCCAAGAGCGCTGTTTGGGCGTTCTGTCTGGTTAAAAAAGAAGATTATTCTCTCATGTCAAATAGTCCATTTGTCAGCGAAGTCGGTAAACGTCGTACTTTCGCCATTATTTCTCACCCGGATGCGGGTAAGACCACTATCACTGAAAAAGTCCTGTTATTCGGACACGCTATTCAAACTGCGGGTTCGGTAAAGGGGCGTGGTTCGAGCCATCACGCTAAATCTGACTGGATGGAGATGGAAAAAGAACGTGGTATCTCTGTTACCACATCGGTAATGCAGTTCCCATACGGTGATGCGCTGGTTAACCTATTGGACACTCCCGGACACGAAGACTTCTCTGAAGATACTTATCGTACTCTAACCGCTGTGGATTCATGTCTAATGGTTATCGATGCGGCAAAAGGTGTCGAAGACCGTACCCGTAAATTGATGGAAGTAACACGCCTACGTGATACACCGATCATCACATTCATGAACAAATTGGACCGCGATATCCGTGACCCAATGGAATTGATGGATGAAGTAGAAAATGAATTGAACATCCTTTGTGCTCCAATCACTTGGCCAATTGGCTGTGGTAAAGAGTTTAAAGGTGTGTACCACATTCACCGTGACGAAACGATTCTGTACTCAACGGGCCAAGGTCACACGATTCAAGAAGTGCGCATCGTGAAAGGTCTGGATAACCCAGAACTTGATACTGAAGTAGGTAGCGACCTAGCGGCACAACTACGTGATGAACTTGAGCTTGTGATTGGTGCATCAAATGAGTTCGATGAAGACCTATTTTTAAGCGGTGAATTAACGCCAGTATTCTTTGGTACTGCATTAGGTAACTTCGGTGTAGACCATATGCTTGATGGTTTGACCGAGTGGGCTCCAATGCCAAAAGCTCGTAATGCCAATGAACGTGTCGTTGAAGCGACAGAAGAAAACTTCTCTGGTTTTGTATTCAAAATCCAAGCGAACATGGATCCTAAACACCGTGACCGTATCGCATTTATGCGTGTGGTATCAGGTACTTACAAGCAAGGTATGAAGATGAACCATGTTCGTACTGGTAAAACGGTAAGTATCTCGGATGCGGTTACCTTTATGGCGGGGGACCGTGCACGTGCTGAAGAAGCGTTTGCAGGTGACATTATCGGTTTGCATAACCACGGTACGATTCAAATTGGTGACACGTTCACACAAGGCGAAAACTTGAAGTTTGCTGGTATTCCTAACTTCGCGCCAGAATTGTTCCGTCGTATTCGTCTGCGTGATCCATTGAAGCAAAAACAATTGCTGAAAGGGTTGGTACAGCTTTCTGAAGAAGGTGCGGTGCAGGTATTCCGTCCATTACAAAACAACGATTTGATTGTTGGTGCAGTTGGTGTGCTACAGTTTGATGTGGTAGTGGCTCGTCTGAAATCCGAATACAACGTCGAAGCAATTTACGAAAGCGTCAACGTTGCAACTGCACGTTGGGTTGAGTGTGAAGATGAGAAGAAATTCGATGAGTTCCAACGTAAGAACCAAACTCACCTAGCTCTTGATGGTGGCGATAACTTGACTTATATCGCGCCGACTATGGTGAACTTGAACTTAGCGAAAGAGCGTTTCCCTGAAGTGGATTTCCGCGCAACTCGTGAGCACTAATTTCTATTTAGTAATGCTGTTCAAGTCTGAACAATAAATAAAGAAAAACCGCTGCTCTGGCAGCGGTTTTTTTATCTCTTTCAGCACGTTTTGTTCAATGAGCAACAACGCGTTGCGAAGTAAGCATTACTTTTTCTTCTTCACGTTCTTTTTCGCGCTTTTCTTTTTATCCGTGTCTTTTTTCTTTTTCTTTTTGAACACTGGTTTTTTGTGTTGCGGACGCATGTCTTTGATGTAGCGCTCTTTGATCTCTTCCTCAATGTAGCGGCTAACGCGATCAATCATTGGCTGATCGTGTGCTTCTACAATAGAAATCGCAGAACCCTTCTTACCTGCACGAGCAGTGCGACCGATACGGTGCAAATACACATCAGCAGTACGCGGCATGTCGTAGTTGATCACGTGGCTAACGTCAGGAATATCGATACCACGAGCAGCAACGTCGGTTGCCAACAACACATTGATCTCACCACTGCGGAAACGGCTGATAGCGTTGTTACGGCGATCTTGTGGCATTTCACCTTGAATCCAAGAACAAGGGATCTGCGAACGTTCCAGTTCAGAACGTAATTCGGCTAAACGTTCACGCGTTTTCACGAAGACGATCGCTTTTTCCGATTGCTCGGTCAGGATCTTTTTCAGTAGGGCATTTTTGTGCTCTAGGGTGTCTGCGCGGTGATACCATTGTGAGATCTTTTTGCGTTCACGACGTGATGGTTCTGCATCGATATCAACAGGGTTTTTCAGTAGATCGGCAGTGAAGCCTTCAACCCCTTTGCCTTCTAATGTTGCTGAGAAAAGTAGCGTTTGTTTACGCCAGCGACATTCGGAAGATAGACGGTCAACAACAGGAGCAAAGCCCATGTCTAGCATACGGTCAGCTTCATCAAGAATTAGCCATTCGATGGCACGGCAGTCGAAACGCTCTGCATCAATGTATTCCAAAAGACGACCTGGAGTTGCCACAACGATATCTTGTGTTTGTGCGAGGATGTCAGCGTGTTCTTGGTATTGGACACCACCTGTGATGGTAATGACATTCAAACGTGAGTTTTTACCCAACGCACGAATTTGATCGGCTACCTGCATCGCAAGTTCGCGAGTTGGAGTCAAAATCAGAATACGTGCAGGACCCGCTTTCTTGCGCGGAAAGTCTTGCAAGTATTGCAGTGCCGGAATAGCAAACGCAGCGGTTTTACCCGTTCCTGTAGGAGCGGATGCCAAAACATCTCTACCATCTAGGGCTTGAGGGATCGCTTCTGCCTGAATTTGAGTTGGGCGAGAAAAGCCCATTTCTTCAATGGCCTCGATAATATTTGGATCCAGGTCTAGGTCAGCAAAGGTTTTGATCACAGTGTTGTCTCCACAGGTATGGATTGCTCAGTCTAAAAATAGGTCGCACATTATAGAGGGATCTTGTTGAGATCACATCTTAATTTCTACATCTTAAGATAAAACTCATGAGTAAGAGCGATAAATTCGGCGCTATAGCCTTGTTGTTCATGAATAATAAGTGATTCTAATTGGGGAATAATCTCATTTTTTGTTTGAATCAATTCAAACATTAGTCGGTGAACAGTTTTTTTTTGCGATGGTTTCACTGAGCAGAGTCGACTTACTTGCCAACCATGATGTTTCGCTAAGTTAATAAACACTTCGCCTTCTACTTTGGGAAGAATGAAAGCGGCTTTCGCATTAGGAGCGGTTAATCGATCCAGAGTCGCAATGAGCTCATTGTGGTCTAGCGTGTTTGTATGTCTGGCCGTTGCACGCTGCTTATTATGCGCTTGTTCTCCCGAAGTAAAATAGGGTGGATTACAAATAATAGCATCGAATTGAATTTGAAAATCCATATCTAAAATATTACCTAATACTGCTTTAAGCCTTTTGTTCCATGGGCTAGCGATAAAATTTTTCTGTGCTGTATGGTTGGCGGCCGGTTCAATGTCGATGGCTGTAATCTCAGTTAGATTAAAACGCTGCGCGCACATAAGAGCTAACAGTCCTGACCCTGTGCCTATATCTAACAGGGAGTCGGGAGCTGATTGAAAGGCCCATGAGCCAATCAAAACGCCATCGGTACTGACTGGCATTCCAATCTGTTCAAAGTCACTTACGGTAAATTGTTTGAATCTAAAGTCTTTTTTGTTCATGTTCGCTAAGTAGTGAAATATCGTGTTTGCATTATTTTTAAGTCAATGTATCTAAACTGTATGAATAATATGG